>JALRIJ010000592.1 GCA_023255485.1 Flectobacillus sp. | reverse complement strand
ACACAGTGAACCACCCTGTCTGCTGTAGTTTACTGTTCCTCTCAAACACTGCTTACAGAAGTTACGGGTCTTTAGTCACTCCAATTACTTCTCTAAACCCTTTAAGCATATTTATTACTTCTGTCGCTTCATTATAATGTAGTGTTCTTTTCAAATCTTCCATGTATCTTTCATCTCCAAGGTCTATTGCTAGGCTGTACGGAAACAGCCATTCAAAGATGTTTTTACTTACTTTAATACTAACAGAGGTACTAATAGCAGTTTCATCCCCAGTAACTAAATATTCCCACAAATTATCTTGCTCTCTAAAACAATTATAAAGCAAATGAAGACTGTCTATAGTGACAATAATATCTTTTTAACCTTCCAATTAGTTCCAAAAATCAATGAGACCAAGTGGAATTCGAATTCTATTTGGCAAATCAAAGAAATGTTGCCATGATGAACTTTGAATTTAAAAATCATTTGCCCACAGTTCAAGACGCATTCCTTGCCATATAATTCTTAGTTGAGAACCTTCCACTTTGTAAGCTTGTCCCCCATGCTCAAGTGGTGAAATATCTACTTTATTTTTGCCTCCACTAATCTTATTAAGTGCTTGTTCAATCCAAGTATTGCCGATTGTTAATTGCATGCACGAATTCTAATCTTTTATAAATTAATTAGCTGATCCATTAAAATCATGTCTGTTTAGTTCATCAAATGGAGTTTGAAGAGCTTTGGCTAGGTAAGCCATGATAAAAATAATTGTTATCATTAATTATAATAAATGTGAATTAATAGGGGTTTTGGGGTTTTGGGG
>JALRIJ010000591.1 GCA_023255485.1 Flectobacillus sp. | reverse complement strand
ATATCTTCGGCAGTACGTGTTTTATTGAGTTTCGCAAAACTGCTACTATCTTTCACGAAAACGACCGACTGCGTAATTTGTGAAATTTTAAGTTGCATAAACGGAATACTAATACCCGAAAAACGGTAGCCAATCCATTGGAAAAGCTTCATCATTTGCTGTTCGAGTCCGCTGAAAATATGCCAACTTTCTTCGTGTTGAGCCAAGAGTTTACGCACAAAATTGGCGGTTGCTTGGTACGAATTAGAACGGAAAGCAACGTCCAACAAGTGAATCAGAAAGGGTTTGTCGTGGGGATTTTCGAGTAAAGGACGTAGCCGTTTCCCAAATGTTTGAGATGCTTTTTTGTCCGCTAAAACAGCCGTTTGAAGTTTTTTTGCCAACAGCAAAGCCTGGCGAACTTCTTGTTCGTTTAACATACGATTAAATGTTAAGGCAGTCGATAAGGACGAAATGTGCGTCTTAACGATTGCTTTTGTTTGATGATGAATGATTAAGTAAAGGACAAGCCTTTTGATGAAGTAAGCAAGGCAGTTAGAAGACCACCGTGCTTTATAATTCACAATTTACTATCTTTTTAGAAGAAATGAACCGATTGAGTGAACAAATATTTGAAAGGAGATTTTAGGTATGAGGTTGTAGGTATGAGGTAGGAGGGGTGTATGCCGTTATTTGTGAACTTTTTGAGAAAAGGTATGAGGTCGTAGGTATGAAGTAGGAGGGGAATCTGTCATTCTTGGTGAGCCTTTTGAAAAAGGTAAGAGGTAGGGGCTTGGGGTTTGATAGTTGTTTGTATTTTTATAAACAACTGG
>JALRIJ010000590.1 GCA_023255485.1 Flectobacillus sp. | reverse complement strand
AAAATATGCATATAATAGTGTGGAACATCGCAACGCCATCAAAAAAACACATCAAATAGATTGGTACAAGGAAGAAATGTTTACACGCTTTCAACCATTCAAAACGTTAGGTACTTGGGAAGGTAAAGACTTATTGGCTCCTTACTTGAAAAGTGAATTGAACTGAATTGGCCGAGCAATTATTGTCATAAATCCCAGTGAAACGTATTGTTGCAATAGATAAGTACCACAACATATTTAACCACATAAATACATAGAAAATGTCGTTGTATAAAAATGATAATCAATTACTTATGTTCACTATACTTCTGCCCATAGGCTACTCTCCTGACCAGCCTTGACAGGAATTAACTTCTGAGAATTGCTTTCTCACGACTTATTCTTAGTTTATATATTTTAGGTACAGGTGACGCTAGGCTTAATGCCTGCACTAGTGGGAGCTGTCGATTTTGTCCGCCAGTCAAGTACCCATGAGCAAAAAAATGCTAATCGTCTATTTACCAGTAAGTTGTAGGTGTACAGATTGAACAAAGTCTACTGTAACACCTGCAACGTCTGCAATCTGTTCAAATGTCAAAGACATTTTAGAAAGCAGGTTTTTTACGATACGTTCTTCTGTTCGTTCTTGTCCTCTCAGATAGAGAACGTCTCTTTCTTCTTTGATATATTCTGCGATGCTGTCCATAGCGATTTTTAAATTTAGCGGTCCGCCGCTCCGACTCCAATTTACGAAGTTGAGCTAAAACACGCAACTGATTGAAGTATCTATTCAACGAAAAATCTCCTTTGCTAGTTTCCTTGATACGAATAAGGATCTGTTTT
>JALRIJ010000058.1 GCA_023255485.1 Flectobacillus sp. | reverse complement strand
ATCGCCATAACGGCTCAAAATACGGTCACTTAACGAACCGTGATTTGTACCAATTCGCATGGCTGTTCCGTATTCTTTACAAATTTTTATTAACGGTAAAAACTTCGCACGAATACGTTCTAGTTCTTCTTGGTAAGACGCATGGGTATAATCAATCGTTTCAAAACGCTTTTTATCGGCATAATTCCCTGGATTGATACGTACTTTTTCTACCAAACGAGCTGCCAATTCTGCGGCATTTGGTGTAAAGTGAATGTCTGCGACTAAGGGAACGCTATAACCACGTACACGTAATTCTTTTCGTATATTTTCTAAATTCTGTGCTTCTTTAACTGAAGGAGCTGTGATACGAACGTACTCACAACCAGACTCTACCATACGAATGGTTTGTTCTACTGAACCTAAAGTATCCATGGTGTCGATTGTCGTCATGGACTGAACACGAATCGGGAAATCAGCCCCCATCGGAACATCACCAATGTTGACAGCAATGGTTTTACGGCGACTATATTCCGTCAAAGAATTACTATACTTATTTCCTTTTTCGAGTAGATTAATGATATGTGAATCGTTAGACATCTTGCGTTGAGCTATAATTTCTGTTTGGATTATCCGTAAGCAAATTTACGGGATTGTCAACGAATGACAATGCACGGAATCTTATATTATCCTTTGTTGTTAAAACTGCGTTGGGTGTTTTTTGTTTAAACTTCGCTTGAACCTGATAGAGGCTTTAGGCTTATTCGTGCTGCTTTTCCCCAAAAAAGGCTTTACCTCCAGAGAGATAAAGCCTTTATATCAGTAGTTTAATCACGATGAGTACTCGTTAGTAAGTAGTTTTTGGTATTAGTTGTCTCAAGATATACCCAAAACCATTAGAGAATAGTGGTTTATCGCAATCTTTGAACATTAAACTGATAACTACTTACTTCTAATAACTCAACCATTTATTCAAACGCAAGCCAATGGTTACCACCAATAGCATGATGCAAGCGGTTGTGACAGGTACAATGGCAAGCGAAACAGGGTCTGCAATGGCTTCACGTTTAATGCTAATGCCGATTAACGCCCAAATAACAGCCACGCCATAAAAAATATTATTACGACTTCTTACCACCCAAAGAGCAATCAACGTACCAATCACAATCATGGTGGTTGTCCATTGGAACTCAGAAAATCCCCAACCTTGCCATTTAGTACTTACTAAATACGCCGTTACGTTAGCGATGGTTGCAATGGAAATCCAGCCTAAATACACGCTGAAAGGAGCATGAACAAGCCATTTTTCTTGACTATTAAATTTTGACTTGCCGACACCAACCCAAATTGTCATGCGTAGGAGCGTCAGTAATAAACAAATCATTACACAAACCGATAATCCCATGAATTGCCAGTGCCATGCAAAAAGCCATGCGATGTTTAGTAAGCTACTGATGGCAAAATAATTCCCAACTCGTAAGACCCAAGGGAAAACTTGTTCGCCTATCGCCTTATTGAAGAGGGCATATACCTGCATACCTATAAAGACCACCAACCAAGAATAGATAACTCCCCAAATCGCAAAGGTGATGCCTGCTGGTACAAACAAATTGGGATACATATCCGATAATTGACCAGGGGTATGTCCGTTTAAAGGCAGAGAATTGGCTAAGGTATTCATTACCAATACCGCAATAAATGCGATTAAATTGATAATAATGAGCAATTTAGGATTTTTCATATCGTGTTTGTTAATTTAAAGAAACCTTATAGGTTTCAAAAACCTATAAGGTTTTTATGGAATTTAAAAATCGCCAAACTCATCAATTAAATACTGCTGAACTACCGAAATATCTCCTTTAGAAGTTAAATCAGGTACGGTTTCAGAAACAGCCACAGTAGTAACGAATTTGCTATTTTCTCTTGCCATGCGAGTAACCGCACTTGGCAACTCACGTTCGTTACGAATCGGGTTGAAAGGTTCAGACGATACATACTTCAAAATATCATCGTAATTGAAGTGGAACACATTCATGTTTACCCCAATTTTACCCGATACTTTTTGAACTTCTGCAATCTGCTCGTCATTCGGTTTTTCCAAAATCTCTAACAAATACCCTTCTTCATCCGTACGAATAATCGCTAAGGATTTGATACGGTCAAATTCAAAACCCAGTGTTTCGGCACTATAAGAAACTACGGCATTCGGAATTTCAGCGTCTTTCAATTGAGTCAAAACGCTTACGGAGTATAAGTTATCCGAATTACAAACCGTAAAACGTTCGCCCTTCCATTCGGGAGTTTGTTCTAAAGCTTGTTGAATGGCATCGGCTGTTCCTGCTGGTTTTTCACGATCAGGAGCAATTTGTTGAGTGGCATACTTAAAAGTCATTCCCCAAGCCTTGTTATCAGCTACTAACTGGTCGTAGTATGGTTTGGTAACCGTATCTTTAGGGTTTTTAAGAATCAATACTTCTGTATAACCTGCTTTGTGAGCATTATAAATCAAATAATCCATAAACGGACGCCCATCCTTACCTACGCCAATCATACCTTTAGGAAGGGTATTTGCTTGTGCTACTAACGTTGCATCTAAGGTTGCATTATCGTCTGCTTTTTTCATGCGAGAAGACATCCCGCCTGCCATAATTAATAATTTAGCCATTTCTTAATTGTTAAAATATGCACTCGTCCTTAATTTTAAGAACAAAAGGTTGGAAACAAAGTTAAGTGAAAAAAACGAACGGGAATAAATTACAGATTTAAAAAATAGTAAAGTAAATTTTAGTTTTACAGAACGCTTTACTAAAAAACGATGTTTCTATCTTGAAACAAAGCATATTTTTCAATGAATTGTAAACTTTGTTTAACAAATAAAGAATAAAGTTAAACAATATTATACTTGTTTGTGTTAGTCTATTGAAATAACAATCCTGATTTAGTTTAAGAGTGTTGCTGACAACCTTTCAGACGACTTTTAAACTTGACGACTAAATCCCCATTTTTATTTTACCATTTTTCTGATTGCATATTAAACAATATGCCCAATTAACAACGACACCCCCAAAACCAATGAGTTCAAAACGAGTAGCCGTTTTTAGAAAAGAACATTTTAATGCAGCTCATCGCTTGCATAATCCGAATTGGACTGAAGAAAAAAATCAAGAAGTTTTCGGAAAATGCAATAACCCTAATTATCATGGACATAACTACGAAATAATTGTTCAAGTAATTGGAGAAGTAAATCCAGATACTGGATATGTAATGGATACCAAAGAATTGAGTACGTTAGTTAAAACTGAAATTCTTGATAAATTTGATCACAAAAACTTAAATACAGATACTGAAGAGTTTAAAAATTTAAATCCTTCGGCAGAAAATATTGTCATGGTCATCTATGACAAACTTCGCAATAAACTAAACGACACGTTGACGCTTAAAATTAGACTATATGAAACCGAACGAAATTTTGTTGAATACCCTGTTGACTAATCAAGACAGAATCATGATTTCTGACGAAGAGATTGGTGATGAACACATTGGCACATCTGTTGAAACACCTATGCGTTCGGATGCATTCGAGTTGTCGGACGATGAAAAGATTGCTCAAATCGAGTATCATTTTCGCCAAATTATGGAAACCTTAGGACTAGACCTAACAGATGATTCCCTAAAAGGTACGCCTAAACGAGTAGCAAAAATGTACATCAAGGAGATTTTTAGTGGATTAGATCCTAAAAATAAGCCTGCAGTAGCTCTCTTTGATAATAAGTATCAGTACAATGAAATGTTGGTAGAGAAAAATATCTCATTTTACTCTAACTGTGAGCACCACTTTGTACCTATTATGGGGAAAGCCCATGTGGCTTACATTGCCAATGGGAAAGTGGTTGGTTTATCAAAATTAAACCGAATCGTGCAATATTTTGCGAAACGTCCACAAGTACAGGAACGTTTAACGATGCAAATTGCTCGTGAATTACAAGAGGTATTGGGTACAGAAGATGTTGCGGTTTATATTGATGCCAAACACCTTTGTGTATCTTCAAGAGGTATCAAGGACGAAAGCTCATCGACTGTAACAAGTTACTACGGAGGCAAATTCCAAGAAGCTGCTACTCGTCAGGAGTTTTTACAGGCAATTGATTAAGTATCAATAGCCTAATGATTTAAATGCCACTGAAATTAATAGTTCAGTGGCGTTTTGTTTTTTGTTGGGTTTACGAGTATTGTCCACTGGATTTGTTAGGATAATAGCTCCTATTTTTATTAAATTAAAAATAACTGAAATATAAATTTCGATAATCCTTCTGAAATGGTATGTTTTCCCCGATGTCTTTCCGTACCTTTGCACCTTCCATTTGAGAAGTATCAAAATAAACTTCTTGTTAAAACTAAAAATTAGACATTGCTTTGAGGGTAATGTGTAGCTTTCATATTTATGAAAAGAATTATTTCTTATAGATCTATGTTTGGGGCAACCAAAACAACCACGTTGGCGGAATTAAAAACGACCTATCGTAACTTGATTAAAGAATGGCATCCAGACAAGATTCAAGACGATGAGGCTCGCAAGGCAGAAGCGGAGTTGAAAAGTCAAAAAATCATTGAAGCTTATCATTTATTGGTAGGAATTGCTCCAGAAACACACGCAGCGAATGCAGAAGAATACCTTCGTGTGACTTCTACTTTAGCCATTGAGGATTTTGAATATAAAGACAAGGATGAACGTCTGAAAATCATTTTTCAAGATAATGTTGTCTATGAATATTTTGGTGTACCGAAGAAAATCTACGTAAAGTTTGTGAATGCTCCGTCATTACCAAGATTTGCAAAACGCCATATTTACAACGATTTCCTTTACAGAAATGTAAGTAACTAGTTTGGTGACAAGCATTAAAAAAAAGCCCTTGCTCTTTCCTACTGAAGGTTTAGAGCAAGGGCTTTTTGTATATATTCTTTTTCCTTGAAGACAAGAGCTTTTCATAGCAGCCTAAAGGAAAAACTATTGATCAATCTTCTCTAAAAAGTGTTTTTGATTTAAGGACAGATTCAATTTATTCCATTCGACTGTTTTGGTAACAGGACTTTGACGAACAGGACAGTCTTGAACTTGACAATAATGACAACAAAGGGGTAAACAAGGGTCAGCATGAATAAAAATTTCGACGTGTCCTGTAAATTCTTTTCCTAAAATATCTTCAAATTCATGGACATTTTCGTGCACTGTATCCAAATCAAAGTACCGAGGTAAGGTTAAATGACAGTCGATATGAATATCGGCTCCGTATTGTTGGATGCGTAAATTATGCAAATCAATCCATTCATCTCGTTTGTGAAACTTTAAAATATCTACCACTTTTTCGAGCGTTTCTTCGTCACGTTCATCCATTAAGCCTCCAATTGACTTGCGGAGGATTTTTATGCCACTCCAAGCCATAAAACTAGCGAATAGCACAGACGCTGCACCATCCATCCATTCCTGTTTGGTTACAAGAACCAAGCCTACAGCAAGAATCAAAATAATACCACTTTGGGCATCTAGTTTTAGATGCTTTCCATCTGCAATCAGGGTAGGAGAGTTGTTCTTAATACCTGAACGCTCTACGTAATAGCCTAAAAACCAATTGATGATTACTCCTGATATGATAATACTTAATCCTAAAGGAAGGTTACTCATCGGCACAGGGTGCACAAAGTTTTGGATAGCATGAAAGATGATAAAGATACTCGCTAGAATAATAAGGACACCTTCGAGACCTGCCGAGAAGAACTCAATTTTTCCGTGGCCATAGGGGTGATTCATGTCTCTGGGTTGCGAAGCTACATAGATAGCATAAAATGCAAAACCACTTGCAACGACATTGATAATAGATTCAAGAGCATCTGTCAAAATAGCACTTGAATAGGTGAAGTAGTAGGCGATGAATTTGATAATCATCAGCAAAGTACTAATGACAAAAGATGCGAAAATAAGATGATATTTACTGTTCATGGAAGCGATTGTTGATTGGTAAAGGTACGAATTATTTAGAGGTCTATCAATATTATTAAACTTAAAGCCATGTTAAGTAGTAAGGCTACATGTTAAATTTTATTAATCCAGTAGGACGGATGAGTATGTAAAATAAAGTTATTTTACGGAAAAATAGTACGATTCAACTAAAGACAGTTTATAAAAAAAAGAAACAAATTAATGAAACGTAAACTTATTATCGTGGCAATTTTTATCTGCCAAAGCCTTTTAACTTTTGGACAAAAAACGCTCCCTGTCTCCTTCACTAACATAAAAGTGAAAGCTCCTTTCAGCGTACCAACCATGATAATTCCTGATTTTAGTAAATGTCCAAAGCTACCGATTACGGATTTTGGAGCGGTTTTGGGGAATAAAGAAAAAACGACGGAAGCCATTGCAAAGGCAATTGACAAAGCGAATGCCTTAGGAGGTGGAGTCGTTATTATTCCAGAAGGCGAGTGGCTTACGGGGAAAATACATTTTAAAAGTAATGTCAATTTACACCTTGATAAAGGAGCAGTCTTGCTTTTCTCTGAAAATCCTAATGACTATTTGCCTGCTGTGCATTCCACGTGGGAAGGAATGGAATGCTATAATTATTCGCCCCTAATTTATGCTTACGAATGTAAAAACATTGCGATTACGGGCGAAGGCGAAGTGAAAGCACAAATGGGTATTTGGAAGCAGTGGTTTGCAAGACCCAAGGCTCACATGGAAAGTATCAAACGCTTGTATAATTTGGCAACCCAATATGTACCCGTAAAAGAGCGACAAATGGTCAATGATACTGCCCATTTACGCCCGCAATTTATCCAATTCAATCGGAGTGAAAACATCGTGCTTGAAGGTATTACTATTACGAATAGCCCTTTTTGGACAATTCACCCATATTTATGCAAGAATGTGGTTATCAGAAAAATAAAAGTGTATGCTCATGGGCATAATAATGATGGAGTTGACCCCGAAATGAGCCAAAATGTATTGATTGAAGAATGTACTTTTGATCAAGGAGATGATGCAATTGCAATTAAATCAGGAAGAAACCCAGAAGGATGGAGACTGAAAACACCATCTAAAAATATTATCATTCGCAGTTGTCTGGTCAAAAATGGACACCAGTTAGTAGCTATTGGTAGTGAGTTGTCGGGTGGTATTGAGAATGTATTTATCGATAATTGTGAGGTAGTGGACGGAGCTAAATTATTCCATTTGCTGTTCATCAAAACCAACGAACGAATGGGTGGTTTTGTGAAAAATATACATATGAACAAGGTGAAGGCAGGGAAAATTGATTTAGGAATCTTAGGAATTGAAACGGATGTATTATATCAATGGCGAAATCTAGTGCCCACAATAGAGCGACGTTTAACGCCCATTCAGAACGTCTATTTAGATAAGGTTACTGCAAGCAATGTGAAATTTGTTTCGAGAATTTTAGGACAAAAAGAATTACCCATTAAGGATATTTTCTTGAAAAATGTAAAAGCATACACCGTTTCGGAAAAAGAACATATTCATGAAAATGTCTTGAATGTACAGATAAAATAAGCACTGTTATTGAAGGAATATACGCCCGTTTAAAAGTAAATAAGCTCTTCTCTATCAGTATTGGCACTGATAGAGAAGAGCTTATTTACCTATTTATATTTTGCCGAAGTCATATCTATTACCTATGTCTGTCATCGGATGATAGGTTAAGCAATGATGGTTTAAATTAATTAAAATATTTTACGACTTTGGCAGGCACCCCAGCAACTACTGTATTATCAGGAACGTCTTTGCTAACAACAGCACCTGCCGCTACTACGGAGTTTTCGCCGATGGTAACACCAGGGAGTATGGTCGCACTTGCTCCAATCCAAGCGTTTTTCTTAATGTGTATTTTTCCCAATGTCAATGCCTTTCTTTCGGAAGGGGGTAAGGGATGACTTTCTGTAATAAGGCTAACTTTGGGAGCTATCATCACTTCATCTTCGATGATGATACCTCCCAAGTCAAGAAAAGTACAGTCGTGATTAATGAATACATTTTTACCTAATTGGATAAAGCGTCCAAAGTTGGTGTGGAAGGGAACAAATACCGTAGTACTGGTATCGATATGCGTTCCGATAATGTCACTCAATAATTCACGAACTTGTTGTATATCAGTGGCAGTATTTAGGCGAGCGGATAACTGCATGGTTCGAGAAACCGCTTCCATGATTTTAGGATATGCTGGATCATGGAAGGAAATAGTTTCTCCTGCTAGCATTCTTTCAAAAATAGTGTATTGGTGTGTATGCATTTTTGGTACGAGTGAGCTTCGTTTTATACAAGTTTATCAATATCAAAAGGCATTTTACGTACTCTAATGCCTGTAGCCGAAAATATAGCATTTGCCAAAGCGGGTGCGACTGGTGGTAAACCTGGTTCTCCTACTCCTTTGATTGTTTTGCCACCTTCTGCCAAAATATGTACTTCAATCTGAGGTACTTCGTTGATACGTAGTACAGGGTTATCGTGGAAATTGCTTTGCTCAGCTTTTCCCTCTGCGAAGGTAATACCGTTTTTGATAGCTGCGGTGATACCCATAATGACAGCCCCTTCTACTTGGGCTTTTACGGTGTCTGGATTCACAACAGTTCCTAAGTCGATTACGGCATATACCTTATCAATTTTGACGGAGTTCGTAGAAAGTTTTGTTACTTCTACTACATGTCCGCCCAAGCCTGCAAAGAACTCCCATTGAGCCACACCACGTCCTTTGCCTTTCGGAAGAGGGGAGTCCCATTTGGACACTTCTTTGAGTTTGTGTAGTAGTCGCTTGGTATCAGAGTCTTTGGTAAGCATGGCTAGGCGAAATGCCATTGGGTCTTTGCCTGCGGCGTGAGCCAATTCGTCGATAAAGCATTCGTGTGAAAAAGCTAAGGTTGAGCTTGTTACCGAACGCCACCAAAACATCGGAATATGAATGTCCGCATACACAAAGAGATTCTTTAGGTTAGGAATTTCATATTGTTGATGGCTGATACCTTCCGTCATGGTGGCATCTAATTGAGTTTTGTCATTCTTGGGGTTCAAGAAGGCCATAATCGTAGGAGAAATCACTTTATGCTGAAAAGCTACCAACTTTCCTTCTGCGGAAATCGCTCCTTTAAGGGCAGAGAAGGTTGGTGGACGAAATGGCCCTAATTGAGTATCGTCTTCTCGTGTCCAAATCATCTTGACTGGTTTTTTGAGTACTTTAGTCAGATTGACGGCCTCAATGATAAAGTCAATAGCCAGTCTACGTCCAAATCCACCACCACTAAAGGCAGTGTGGAGCGTTACGTCTTCTGTTTTTAAACCAAAATGTATAGGAATATCACGCATCACATCAGACGGTACTTGCGTTGAAGTCCAGATTTCCAACCTATTGTTTTCTGTCCAATGAGCCGTGCAGTTCATCGCTTCCATAGGCGAATGACTTACAAAAGGGGTTTCATAAAAAGCTTCCAGTTTATTAGACGTACTGTTGTATGCTTCATCGAAATTACCAATACTCGCATCTTGTACCCCTTCATTTTTTGCTAACTCATGCAGTGTTTTAGTATATTCATGTGAATTGAAGCTGTCCTTATGTTGGTAATCCCAGTTGATTTTTAGGGCTTTACGTCCCTTAAGTGCTGCCCAATAGTTCGTTGCAATTACCGCTACTCCTGTTGACTTATATACGCCAAATACCCTTTCTACTTCCATCACTTGTTCAACTCCTGCTACTTTGAGGGTTTCCGTTTTATCTACCTCTTTCAACGTTGCCCCGAAGACAGGACAGTGGGCTATCGAGGCATAGACCATATTGGGAAGATGAGCGTCAATCCCAAACACCGCTTTTCCAGCCACTTTTAGTGGAATGTCTTGGCGTTTAATTGATTTACCTAAGAGTTTAAAGTCTTTTGCTTCTTTTAGGGTTGGGTTCTGAGGCACTTCTAATGTAGAAGCTTTTTCAACCAATTCTCCGTAGGTGAAACTATTTCCTGTTGGTTTATGAATGATTTTGCCTTTTGCTGCAAAGCAGTCAGATACTGGTACTTGCCATTGTTTACTGGCTGCAGTAAGAAGCATTTCACGAGCACTAGCTCCTACTTTACGCATCTCGAAATAGCTCGAACGCACCGAAAAACTCCCTCCAGCAAACTGGGCTGCCCCAAATTGCTTTTCTCCACCTGTTTGTTGAATCGTGTATTGGTCAGGAGAAAGCTCTAATTCTTCGGCAATGAGGGCAGTGATAGACTGGTATGTACCTTGTCCTATCTCTGGTTTTGAATTAAAAAGAGTAATCTTACCAGATTTTTCAATGACGATGTATGGGCTTAGGTTATACCGTTCAGCAGGCATACTTAAATTAGTGATTTCGGTCGCTTCACTAGCTTTTGAAGAGCTAATTCCTAGGATAAATGCCGTCCCCGATAAACTAATAGATCGTAGAAAATCACGGCGATGCACTTGTGTTATTGACATAGTGATGAGGATTAACGAGTGGATTTAACGGTTTTATTTTTACCTGACTTTAACTCTTGGGCTGCCGTATGGATGGCCTTACGAATGCGAACATACGTGCCACAACGACAAATATTACCAGCCATATAACTGTCAATATCTTCGTCTGATGGATTGGGATTGGCTTTTAATAGAGCCACTGCCGACATGATTTGGCCTGATTGGCAATAACCACACTGAGGTACTTGTTCTTCGATCCATACTTGTTGTACAACATGGTCAACCGAACTCGCAATACCTTCGATGGTGGTGATTTTACTCGTTGCCTGTACGGAAGAAATAGGGGTTTGGCAAGAACGAACGGCTTGGCCATTGAGGTGGATGGTACAAGCCCCACAAAGCCCCATTCCACAGCCAAATTTGGTGCCTTTTAATCCTGCATAATCACGAATAACCCAAAGCATAGGAGTATCGGGTTCCGCCTCCACTTGTATTTTATGGTTGTTGATGGTAAGTGTGTATTTTTTCATTTGTGTTGTTCGGTTATATTCGTCTAAATTTTTTTATTGAAGCGGTAGCTCAACATGATGTTCCACATAAAAGATTGATTGCCCGGAATCGTAGAGTTGAACGTATGATTAATCGTATATTGCAAACTCAAAGGATATTCTTTTTTAGATAACCCTACCGTGGCAGCGAGGTAATTTCCTGTGTAGCCATCGGTACTTAAAAAGTAATAAGAAGGACTTACTTGAAGCTGAAAATCTCCCCCAAGAGGTAGGTTAGTAAGATTCGTATGTAAAAACAATACCTGCGTCAGTTGTGGCCCATGGGTTTGAAGGGCATTGCCTTGCAAATAAGTTGCACTTACATTGAGATGGGGAGTAATCTGATAGCTTGGAGCAATTTCATAGGCTAAGAAGCGTAACATTTCTGTGATTTCTGTCGAACCATTTGGGTCATTTACTACTCTGCGTATAAATGAAAAAGCAGGGTGAGCACTCAGCCGTAAGCCAAATTTCTTTTGCTGAATGGCTTGGTAACGAAGCCAAAAAAGAAAGCCTCCCTTACTTCCATCTGCGACCAAGCGAATGTCTGGATTAAAGCTGAACCGTTTTTTCTGCCAAGTAAAATTCATGATAGCAGCAGGGCTATTCAGCGAGAAAGTGGGAATAATGGAAAACCCATTGTTGGTAATACCAATCGATCCGCTAAAACTACTCACAGACTTGGTACTATCTGTCTGTCCGTAGATTATTTGTCCGAAAAAAAATAAAATCGTAATACAATAAAGTTTGAAAGAGTTCATGGATAATAAATTTCGCTAAATTATGTTTTTGGATTATCAAAATTACTACGTGCGAGCTCCTCTTATTTTATCAATTTTCCTGTTTTTCTTACCATTTTTACCGATAAGATATGGATGCCTTTAATTCTTTAATATCTTTCGAAAGCTAAAAGTAAAACAGCGTTAATGTTGGCCTTTATGGTTGATTATTAAAAGCTTGTGTTTTAAATCATTATTTTATATAAAACGAATAACAACAAGAGCCATGCTTATTTATGATACCGTAAAACAGTATAGTCAGATGTTTAACAACTCAACCTTGCACCCTCTCATTAGTTTGGTTGACCTAGATAAAGCTCCTCCTTTAGAGAGGACAAAGTTTATGATGAATATTTACGCCATCATTATCAAAAAAAAGCATTGTGGCGAACTCCGTTATGGGAATACTTATTATGATTACGATGATGGAACATTAGTTTTTTTTGCTCCAGGACAGGTGATTACGAATGAACCTGAAGGCGAACTACATCAGCCTTATGGTAGAGCATTGGTTTTTCATCCAGATCTTATTAAAGGGTCATCCTTAGGGAAACATCTACACGAGTACTCATTTTTTAGCTATCAGTCGCATGAGGCCTTGCATCTTTCCGAAAAAGAAAAGGAGGTAATTCATAACTGTTTTCAAAATATTGCCTCAGAAATTAACCAAAATCTGGATAAGCATAGTAAGAGGTTGATTGTGGCTAATCTGGAACTCTTACTCAATTATTGCTTACGTTTTTATGATCGTCAGTTTCTCACCAGAGAAGTTGCTAACAAGGGTATTCTTGAACAGTTCGAGCAATTACTGAACAACTATCTTTTTAGTGATGAGTTGCCATTAAAGGGAGTGCCTTCTGTAGCGTACTTTGCTGATAAATTGAATTTATCACCCAACTATTTTGGTGATTTGGTCAAAAAAGAGACAGGTAAAACTGCTTTGGAATTTATTCAGCTTCGTTTACTAGATCTTGCCAAAGAGCGAATCTTTGATACGTCCAAATCGCTCAGTGAAATCTCGTATGAATTAGGCTTTAAATATCCTCAACATTTTACTCGCTTGTTTAAGCAAAAGGTAGGCATGACTCCTAATCAATATCGAATGGCCAACTAGAGTTGTGAGTTCGCCTTATTGGGACTACAAGTTAATGTCTGTTTTGTAGTAAGACCTATGAGTTGCTAATTGCTTAGTAAAGAATTGATTATCCGATTTTTTTATACCAAGGGAGGCTATGTCCTCTCTATCCCTTGCGAACAAGATAGGAGAGTCCCCATCTTTATTCCTTTCTGCTAAATGATTTTCTCGCTATAAAAGCGATTTAAGTACATGGCTTTTGCCTGAAAAATGCGTTATTTTGAAGTTATTAAGGACTTTTTTCGCAAAAAGTCTTCATCTTAACCATGCAAAAAACAACTTATAAATAGGCTAAGAGCTTGTCCTTAAGCCTTTTGTTTGAATATCCATGAATAAAACTCAATTATCAATTATTGCGAATGCCGCAGGAGTGGCAGTACACCAAGTACAAAATACCATCCAATTATTTGAAGAAGGTGGTACCGTTCCTTTTATTGCCCGATACAGAAAGGAGGCAACAGGGAGTTTAGACGAAGTGCAGATTTTGGCAATTAAAGACCTTTGGACTAAGCTAAAAGAAGCAGACAAACGCAGAGAAGGCATTATTAAAAGCATTGAAGAACAAGGAAAAATGACACCTGCTTTGTTGGATAAACTTCAAAATGCGTATCATTTACAAGAGTTAGAAGACCTTTATTTACCTTATAAACAAAAGCGTAAGACTCGTGCTTCGATGGCAATCGAAAAAGGACTAGAACCTTTAGCCAAAGTTATTTTTGACCAAAAAGAAGGTAATATTCTGAAGAAAGCGGAGGCTTTCTTAAATGACAAGGTTGCTAACGTTGAAGAAGCACTACAAGGAGCTAGAGACATTATTGCCGAATGGATTAATGAAAATGTGGATGCTCGAAATGCCGTTAGGAAAGTGTTTGAGCGAGAAGCGATGATTTATTCAAAAGTTAAAAAAGGAAAAGATGCAGAGGGGGTAAAATATAAAGACTACTACGACTTTAGTGAACCCTTGAAACGAGTGCCATCACACCGTCTTTTGGCAATCCGAAGAGGAGAAGAAGAGGGCTTTTTGTCGGTAACGATTTCGCCAGAAGAAGACAATGCATTAGGGGCTTTAGACCGTATTTTCTTACGTGGCTTACCCGAAGCAAAAGAGCAAGTAGAAGAAGCTATTACTGATTCGTATAAGCGTTTGATGAAACCGTCTATCGAAACGGAATTTGCTAATTTCTCTAAAGAAAAAGCAGATACGGAGGCGATTCGTATTTTTGCTCAAAACTTGCGTCAATTGTTGTTAGCTTCACCTCTAGGACAAAAACGTACCTTGGCAATTGACCCTGGTTATCGTACTGGTTGTAAAACTGTTGTGCTGGATGCTCAAGGAAATCTGATTAGCGATACCGTGATTTATCCGTTCGACAAAGTAGCTGAGGCAGAGCAAAAAGTCTTACATTTAATCGACAAATATAAAATTGAAGCGGTTGCCATTGGTAACGGAACAGCAGGAAGAGAGTCAGAAGATTTTGTTCGTAAAATTACTAAAAATGCAGGTTTAACCTCGTTGATTATTTACATGGTTTCGGAACAAGGGGCTTCTATTTATTCAGCTTCGGATGTTGCCAGAGAAGAGTTTCCCGACAAGGATGTAACGGTTCGTGGGGCGGTATCTATAGGTCGTCGTTTGTTAGACCCTTTGGCTGAATTAGTAAAAATTGATCCAAAATCGATTGGTGTGGGACAATATCAGCACGATGTTGACCAGAGTTTGTTAAAAAACACCTTGGACACAGTCGTTGAAAGTTGTGTAAATACCGTTGGGGTGAATCTTAATACTGCATCAAAACATTTATTGAGTTATGTGGCTGGGCTTGGCCCAAGCTTGGCGGCTAATATTGTAAAATATCGTCAGGAAAATGGGAACTTCAAAACTCGTCAACAGGTAAAAAAAGTACCTCGTTTAGGCGAAAAAGCCTTTGAACAATGTGCAGGTTTCTTGCGTATTGCGGATGCTGAAAATCCATTAGATAATTCGGCTGTTCACCCCGAAACCTATCCTGTGATTGAGCAAATGGCGAAGGATTTGAAATGTACGGTGAAGGATTTAATGACCAGTGCAGAACTTCGTAAGCGTTTGAATTTGAAAGACTACGTAACCGAAAAAGCAGGTTTGCTAACGCTCCAAGATATTTTAAAAGAACTAGAAAAGCCTTCTCGTGACCCTCGTGAGCAACTGACTACTTTTGAATTTGACCCCAATGTTAAAAGTATCGAAGACCTTTATGAAGGGATGACATTGCCAGGAATTGTTACAAACATTACCGCATTTGGCTGTTTTGTCGATGTGGGTGTAAAACAGGATGGATTAGTGCATATTTCACAGCTTGCTAATCAATATGTTTCAGACCCTAATCAGGTGGTTAAACTGCAACAGCACGTAAAAGTACGAGTAATGGAA
>JALRIJ010000589.1 GCA_023255485.1 Flectobacillus sp. | reverse complement strand
TTTGCTTTCTTAAACCAATCAGCATCGTAATACGTCTGACGCAATAAGGCTACAGCACCCATCAATGAGTTAGGATAATCCTGTGTAGAAGTCCCTTTTGAAAAGGAATAATGAGCCGAGACTTTACTTTTCAACAAGGCTTCCTGATCACGCCCTTCACTAAGAGCTAACAAAGCCGAAGTTCCTCGCACAATACCATCCTGCACATGGCTTACAGTTGCCCCAAAGCCAATTTTACGAAGTTCTTCAGCAGCAGTCGTATTGATAGTAAATAATGAAGCCGCATCATTTTCAGGAATTACCGCCTGGTTCCAGTTGTAAGCCCCTTTTTTCTTCGACTCCATTTGTGGATCACCTCTGAATCCAGTTGTCCCTTCACGTTTTAGGTCTGGCACACCGTAGTTAGAATAAGCCTCAACAAAGGCAGGATAAATTCTTTTTCCTTTTAAGTCAACCACCGTTGCACCCACAGGAATAGCAATTCCCTTACCAACAGATTCAATAATAGAACCCCTGATAACCAGCGTTGCACCCTCTAGCGTAGTATTGGCATCGGTAATAATAGTAGCATTCGTGAAGGCATACAAATCAAGTCGTTCGTCTTGTACACCATTTCGGGGGAAAGTTTGCGTTTGAGCATAAACGATTGGACTCAATAATAAAAAATTGAGCAATGCGATAAACAGTTTTTTCATTAGTTTTTACTTTTAAATGTTGACGAATAATCTATTAAAAGTAAATCTTGAAAAAGTAAAATCCAATTGGTCTATCCTGATTTAGATAAAAGATTAAAAGGAATAAGGAGAACTACTTAATGAATCGCTATTGAAAG
>JALRIJ010000588.1 GCA_023255485.1 Flectobacillus sp. | reverse complement strand
CAGTGAGCGATGGCGTCGATTCTGCTCTCCATGATCTCTCTGTCGAGTGGGTCAAGGAAGACCTTCTCGTGTCTTCTTCCGTCCATGGTGAGTCTCATTGATTTTCCAGTGATGTTGGATGGGAAGCACTACAAAAGATGAGAATTTTGTTTAATGATTTATGTTTTAATGGGATTAATAATTAATTAAACCCAAAAAGAGTGTTTAAAAGTACATTTGTCGCACCAACACCTTTAAGCCTTTGTCGAAGGAAAGAGTACTTACAACATCGTTCAAGATTTCTTGGTGGACTGTCTTGAGAGTTCTGGATCTTGGTCTCATCTGGGATGGATGCGAGATAGCTACATCACCGTTAAAACTAAAAGTCACTTACCACTTGGAGAAATGATGGTTCTGTTGGCAACGATCAAAACTGGCTTCTCGTATTGTTGCTCAAGATGCTCCTGCACCAGAGATCCGACCTTCTTGTAAGCTCCGAGAGATCTGTGTGGGATTCTAACAAGGAGGTACTGAGCAGCTGATCCGTCGGCCTGAACGTAGTCGACGGTGTGGACGCTGTTGATAAAGATGATGCTCAAATGTGCCTTGAGAGCTTTGTTGCTTACCTCCAGTTGGTGGAGTGACTTTGCAACTTCCTCTTCTTGATCGGTTGGCTTGGCTCCGTCTTTCTTGATTATCTTATCTCTTCTATTGAACATGTTTGTTTACTCTTGCTAGCTTTGAGAAATGCTTTCCTCTTTTAATAAATACAATATTTAATACCCTTCACTTAAATCAACACAACATTTTAATCAAACAAAATTATCATATCAAAGGGGTTTTGGGGTTTTGGGG
>JALRIJ010000587.1 GCA_023255485.1 Flectobacillus sp. | reverse complement strand
ATGATAATCAGGAAGTAAAGCGTAGTACTTTTTTTATTGAGCTTCAAAGAAAAATAAAATACAACTTCGATAAAGCGTTCGGAAGATGAAAAGACAACCAAAAACAGAAAAAAATCCAAGAGGTGCGGGATTGCCACCACCTCCAAAAGACTCTAAAACTTTTCAAATGAGAAGTGTTCCAATCTTTTTACATAAAGAAGCTAGAAATTTAATTAAAAAGCTTATTAATGACAGAACTTAAGTATTGGCGGGACTTACCGAAGTCAGAAAAGGAACGGTTAAAATCCGAAAACAATATCAAAGTAGTAACATTTGAATTTATTTGTAAAATGTATTTATTTAAATTAAAAAGAGATGACAAATCAAGAAATAGCAACCTATCTAA
The DNA here is from genome assembly GCA_023255485.1 of Flectobacillus sp. GTDB lineage: Bacteria > Bacteroidota > Bacteroidia > Cytophagales > Spirosomataceae > JALRIJ01. Next base: position 451 of record JALRIJ010000587.1, on the reverse strand, counting down.
AGAAAATTAAAAACTTTTCTACTAGCTTATGGGATAAACCTAGACCACAATGGACTCCTGATGATTTTAAAGTACTTTTAGGGCTTAAAAAACAATATAAAAATAAACAGTACCGTAAAAGAAAAAACTCGCCAAATAGAATAAGAATAATGCGTTTATCTGATGGGGTTGTTTATGATTCGTTAACCGAATGCGGTGATGATATCGGAAACCCTACCGCAAACAGTCTTTGTCAAGCATTTAAAGGGAATAAGAACTATAAAAATTTACTTAACAGGTTTAAAAAAATAGAGTGATGAGAAAAAAGATAAACCAATTTATAAAGAATAATTCAGAAACTTGTACGCTTATATTATGTATTATTCTGGCAGGGGCGATAATAATTTGTTTAAATGAACTAAAACAACTAGGATTATGAAAAAAAGAAATCCGATTGAAAAATCAGAAACTA
>JALRIJ010000586.1 GCA_023255485.1 Flectobacillus sp. | reverse complement strand
GGGCTCATTAGAATGGTCGATTTAAATGACGATTACTATGACTTTGACCGTGATAATTTCAGAATCGTCGGACAGCGTAAAGGTAGAGTCTTTACTTTTGGGGATAAACTTACTGTTCGAGTAAAAGAAACAAACCTAAGCCGTAGAAGTATGGATTTGGAATTAGTAGGTATGGCTGGAAACAGAGGTAGAAAGTCGGTACATATGAGAGCCTCTCGTCAAAAAATGAAAGAAAAAAGAGGGGGAGCAAAGGACACAAGTGCTAAAGATAAAAAAGGTCCTAAATTCAAAGGAAACCGTAGAAAGTAACAATATATAATAAAATAGGCTGAGTTCATCCGAACCCAGCCTATTTTATTATATGCTTTTATTAAATCCAAAATCTAACATTCAAAATTCATCATTATTAATACTGAGTCACAATTCTACTTGCTTCTAGTAACGTTGTAGTAGTAATCTCCGATAATGATTCTTCAGGCTTTTCGGTCAAGTGAATCGTTTTTACGCCCGCTTTCTTTCCAGCTTTTATATCTCTAATTGCATCTCCAATCATCCATGAATTATCAGGGTCAATCTTATATTTAGCAATCGCTTTTTCAATCATCAAGCTATCAGGCTTGCGAGTCAACGAAGCTGAATTGAATTGGTCATGATGTGGGCTAAAATATAAGTCATCTAATAAATGCCCACATTGCTCCTGAAAGTAGTTGTGGCAAGTAAGGACATCCTCACGTGAATAGATACCCTTTGCAATTCCAGATTGATTCGTAATTACAATCAACAAATATCCAGCCTCCTTCAAATGCTGAAGTGCCTCTATCGTTCCCTCTGGAATAATT
>JALRIJ010000585.1 GCA_023255485.1 Flectobacillus sp. | reverse complement strand
TCACTCATGCTCATGTTGTATCTCTCCTGCCGATTACCAGCTGGCTTTGGTCACGCCAGGAATGTTGCCTTGGAAGGCTAATTCGCGAATTTTGGCGCGGCCGAGGCCGAATTGACGGAACGTGCCACGTGGACGACCAGTGATCGCGCAGCGGTTACGTTGACGTGTGGGGTTCGCATTGCGTGGGAGCTTTTGCAAACCCAAACGGGCTGCTGCGCGCTCTTCGTCGCTGCGTTTTGGATCTTGAGAAATGGCTTTCAATTCCGCGTGTTTAGCCGCGTACTTGGCCACCAATTTGTCTCGCTTGAGCTCGCGCTCGATCAAAGCTACTTTAGCCACGTGTCACCTCAGTTCTTGAACGGGAAGCGGAAGCCGGCGAGCAATGCTTTGCATTCGTCGTCGGTCTTGGCTGTCGTGGTGATGCTGATATTGAGACCGCGCAAAGCGTCAACCTTGTCGTACTCAATTTCAGGGAAAATGATTTGCTCTTTCACGCCGACGTTGTAGTTGCCACGGCCGTCAAAAGCACGACCAGAGATACCACGGAAGTCACGCACGCGGGGCAAAGCCACGGTGACGAAGCGATCCAGGAATTCATACATTTGCACGCCACGCAATGTGACCATGCAACCAATGGCTTGGCCTTCGCGGATTTTGAAACCAGCGATTGGCTTTTTAGCCTTGGTAACGACTGGCTTTTGACCAGCGATTTTTGTCAAGTCGCCCACCGCGTTGTCCATGACCTTTTTATCGGCAACGGCTTCGCTCACACCCATGTTCAGAGTGATTTTGGTGATGCGGGGCACTTCCATGACTGATTTGTAACCAAACTTGGTCATCAGTTCA
>JALRIJ010000584.1 GCA_023255485.1 Flectobacillus sp. | reverse complement strand
TGAGAGACATTCCAGTCGACCAACTCTCGCAATCAGGACCAGATCTCCTCTTTGTCGCCTTTCCAGCTCTTCTTGGACTTTTGAAAGGTGCCAACTTCTGGGCAGTGATTTTCTTCGCAATGTGCGTTTGCTTGGGAGTCGACTCAGTTTTTGGATTCGTTGATTTTTATGTGCAGTTCTTCTGGGACTGGTTCCCATCAATGCATAAGAGAGCAAACAAAGAGACTTACTGCCTCGCAGTCATTGTTTTCTCTTTCCTATGGTCTCTTCTTTTCTGCAAACAAGGTGGACTCTACACATTTGATTTGTTCGACTAGTACGCTGGAGGAATCTAACTCCTCTTCTGCGTCCTATGTGAACTAGCCTTCATCCCATGGCTCTTCGGTCTTGAGAAGTTGGCAACGCTCATGAAGATTCGAACTGGTGAAGAAATGCCCAAGTTTGTGATTTTCTTCATCAAATTCTTCATCCCACTTTTCATCTTTGCTATCTTCATCATCTCTTGGATCAACGAGTTCAGCACCAACGAAGGCAGAGACAAAAATGGATGGACATCAGGTGTCACATGGCTTGGAAGACTCATCTGGATCGTTCCTCTTCTAATCATCGCAGTCGGCTGGTTCAAGCGCATCCAAACAGAAGAAATCAACGACTTGATAGAAAAGCAATACGGCATTAAATTCAACCCAGATGGTAGCTACACCGAATCAAAAGGAGGAAAGGCTTCGAATGAGATTAACTGAGAGTATTTACTTTTAAAGAAATCCGATTTTGTTAACAGTAAACTTCATAACTTTATTAATCTTATAAATTTAAACTTCATTTAAAAGGGGTTTTGGGGTTTTGGGG
>JALRIJ010000583.1 GCA_023255485.1 Flectobacillus sp. | reverse complement strand
CAGCAATTACTTTATTCAATCAGAGCTACACCTGTTCTATGGTTAGCCAGTGATGATATACAACTAGAAGAACCTTTAGTTGTATTTGGATACTATAAGGATTTTGATACAGAAATTGCATACCCAGCGCATAGTCTGTGTAACTTAGAAATTGAAGGTTTAATTTAAAGGATTTATATGACGACGCTAATTACCCCGCTGCCAACTCCACCTACAAGACAAGATTCTATTAATTTTAACGATAGAGCAGATGATTTTCTAGGGGCATTACCTTTATTTCAACAAGAGGCCAACGCTCTTGCGATGGATGTTCAGTCCTCTGCGAATGAAGTTGAAATTTCAAGACAAGCTGTTATTTCTGTAACTAATATTAGTAAATGGATTTCTGGAAATACGTACTCAGAGGGTTCGTCTGTATGGAGTCCAATTAATGGGGTTGCTTATAGAAAAATAACTTCAACTACTGGCGGTACTATTGATCCAAGCAATGATACTACTAATTATAAAAGTATTACAGATGCTAATGGTGTTATCTACATACCAGCAGTTCCTGCTGCAGTCTCCACAACTGTGCAGAACAAGTTACAAGAGCACTCTAGTGTGTTTGACTTCATGACTGCAGATCAAATTGCAGATGTAAAGGCAAAAACTTTGACTGTTGATGTAACGTCAGCAGTTCAAGCTGCTATAGATAGCATATCAACTGGTACACTTGAATTTCCTCCTGGCGACTACAAAATTACGTCTCAGCTTTCAATCTCAGGAAAAAATCAGCAGAACGACGGTACTGCTAGAAACTTTGAAATAGTCGGATATGGTGCAAGATTGAATAGCACAGTTGCAAGCGGTAC
>JALRIJ010000582.1 GCA_023255485.1 Flectobacillus sp. | reverse complement strand
GAACTGGTAAGTATGCTAAAGGAGAGAAAACTAGAACAAGAGGTAAGGGTAGCGATAAGTTGATCATTCAACGTCGTGACGGTAAAAAATTGACTAAATAATTAACATTCAAATTAACTCATCACTATGGGTCGTTCGATTAAAAAAGGTCCTTATATAGATCATAATCTTGAAGAGAAAGTAGAGGCTATGAACGAAGGAAAAAACAAGAAAGCAGTTATCAAAACTTGGAGCCGTAGAAGTACGATCTCTCCTGATTTTGTAGGACATACTTTCGCAGTTCACAATGGAAATAAATTTATCCCAGTTTATGTTACCGAGTTCATGGTAGGTCATAAATTAGGTGAATTCTCTCCAACTAGAAACTTCAGAGGACACGCTGGATCAAAAAAGTAAATCAACATTAAGGTTTGATCGTTAAAATCAAACACTAAACAATAAAGAAATGGAAGCAGTAGCTAAACTAAACAATTATCCCACCGGCCCGCGCAAGATGCGTTTGATCGCAGATGTAATACGTGGCATGGAAGTGGAAAAAGCATTGGCAATTTTGGAATTCCATCCACAACACAATGCAGTTCCATTAGCAAAGTTGTTAAAAAGTGCAATCAGTAACTGGGAGCAAAAAAACAATGGTGCTAGTGCAGCAGATAGCAACTTAGTAGTTAAAACAGTTTTTGTAGACGGTGGTCGTACGTTAAAGCGTATGCGCCCAGCTCCACAAGGACGTGGCTACAGAGTTAGAAAGCGCAGCAACCACGTAACATTGATTGTAGATACAAAATCAGATTCAAAAAACTAAATATTCTAAACCATCACTATGGGTCAGAAAGCAAATCCAATTGGGAACAGAT
>JALRIJ010000581.1 GCA_023255485.1 Flectobacillus sp. | reverse complement strand
AAGGCCCATTCCGCTGCATAGAAGGCGGTCAGCCAGTTGATCTCAATCTCCTGCTGCCGAATCTCAATGGAGATCTGATCAAGTTCGGTCTCGACGCCGCCCTGGAGAATCAAATAGATCGGATAGCTCGGTGTCGGCTCTCGGAAGTAAAGGTTTACCAACTCACCCAAAACCACAGAACCAAGTACCCCGTCCACGCGAGGCTTCACAGCTTCGGTTGGCTGCACGTAACCCAAAACCTCGACGGTCTCGGGTGTGAGAGTCGTAGCCACCGACCTAGCTAGCTCTAGATCGGTGGTGAAACCAATGGCAAGCGTTAGCGACGCACCATCGATGAACGAGTTGGCCACCACCCAGTAGCCGCGAACCGATTCGCCGTTGACCAACTGCAGGCGGTCTGCAACTACAAAGGCATTTGCCGCATCGATCTCGACCTCGGCCGTGACCAGACGGTCAAAAGCAAAGGGCTGCAACTTTGCCGGGGCGGCAAGGGTTTCAAGTGGAACTGGATCGCGCTCCTCGATGGATACGCCGACGACATTGAATGTGCGATCTAGCTGCCACTGCATAAGACCTGCGAATACCACCGCAATAATTGCCGCCAGTAGCAACCCGGCAAGCCACTTGGGCCTGCGAGCGACTTCCCAGAAGCTCGGCCTCATCTACTGGTAGGGGTTAAGGACTACGTCTACGCGCTGGAATTCCTTGACGTCCGAGTAACCGGTTGTCGCCATCGAGCGCTTGAGTGCGCCGATTAGGTTCGCGGTTCCGTTGGCATTGTGGGCAGGGCCATTCATGATCTCAGCCAGCGGCCCCTCGGTACCAACCCAGACTCTGTTGCCACGCGGGAGCTTGG
>JALRIJ010000580.1 GCA_023255485.1 Flectobacillus sp. | reverse complement strand
AGAAGGGTATGATTCATCATAAGAGCTTGGATTCGTGTGCTACTCCCTCAACCTACAAGGAAGTGCCACAAAGATAGCAAAGAAGCTTTCTGTGCCGTCTCTTTGCAGGCAGATTTCATTGCTAGCCCCGCTATTACCCCCCAATACCCTCCAATGACTAAGTTGGATTATACCAACATCCGCCAGCCTTTGCCTAGAACCTGCTTTTCCCAGAGTTATCCCCTTGATAACAAGGCCAATGTCCTGCTCCTGAGCAGACCCAAAGCCTTTTGCCAGCCTGCTTGAGCAGGATGTACTCCTCAAAAAGAGGTTTATCCGAATATTTCCCTTGCTCAATGCCGATATTGTAGGGTAAATTGCTTTTTTTGCTTTATTTTTTATCTTTTTCAAAGATATTGCACCAAAACACGACCGTATAATAACTTTATGATAGGATGTTAAATGAAATTGTATAATTTTAAGAACAAGAATGGAGAAGTGTCTTCCCCACAAAATCCGAAATCTTTTACTAGATTACTTGTTCGTTTACTCAAATAAAAGTTTAATTTTGTACGTGACGTTCATTTGTAAATGAGCCCTGTCTAAATTTTTTAATTATTTTTCCCTAACAGCGTAAGCATACAAAATCTCAAAAAACATGAACCATAAGTGCAATTTACTTTCTCTTGTTTTGGGTATTCTTTTTACCTCCCTACTTTTCTCATGCGGTACTACGCAACAAATGGTTTATTTCCAAGGAGATAAAACGCTAAAACCAATTAAACCTCAGGTTGTGCACATCCAGCCTAGCGACATTCTAAGCATTGCCGTAAGCAGCCTAAGCGAAGAGTCTAACAAAATTTTTGAATTGCCTATCA
>JALRIJ010000057.1:9502-15417 GCA_023255485.1 Flectobacillus sp. | reverse complement strand
ACTCCTTGCTTTTACTGATAGTCTCCCTACGTTTTCGTTTAATAAATTGTTAAAGAATTAGGGTTAACAGGCTTTTAGCCCGTTTGATTCATGGGTTAACGGACTTTAGCCCGTTTAGCTAAGAATAGTACAACGAGTTAAAACTCGTTTACCCAAAAGTAGAAAACAAAAAATCCCCACACCTTGCGATATGGGGATTTGAATTTGTTTCGATTCTTACAATACAAAACCTACACCAACGGTTGAGTTTGAGAATTCATCTGTTAAAATGAATGCACCGTTTGCAGGGTTGTCTGCATATTTATCTGCAAAAATTGGTTTCGCTGTTTTGATAGTTACTTCACCAATTTCGTTCAATTTCAATTCAGAAACTTGATCAATTGTTTCTTGTTTTACTGCATCAATTTTATTGTTGATGGAAACTAACTTCGCTTTAGAATCATTGATTCCGTGTTGAAGAATGTAGTTCTTGCCAGCTACTAATGCTTGCGAATCCATCCAACAAATACGAGCTTTAATTTCTTTCAACTGAGCAGGTTGGTGGTCTGTTTTCACCAACATATTTCCACGGGAAACATCTACATCTGTTTCTAACGTAATTACTACTGATTCTTTCGCACCCGCAGAAGCCACTTTATCCGTGAATTTTTCGATGCTTGCAATTGTAGAAGTTTGACCTGTTGGCAATACGGTTACGGTTTCACCAACGGCAAAAGTACCGCTTGCAATTTTACCAGCATAACCTCTGTAATCGTGGAATTCTTCCGTTTTAGGACGAACTACAAATTGAACAGGGAAACGGTCAAATTTACCAGCTTCATACGCTAAGGTATTTGGATTAAATGTCTCTAAGTTCTCTAACAAAGAACCACCTGTAAACCAAGGCATTTCCGTTGAACGAATCGAGATATTTTGTCCGTACAAAGAAGACATCGGAATGAAGTTCACCTCTTGACCTTCAAATGAGAACTTCGCTACAATTCCTTCAATTTCCGTTTTGATTTCGTTAAAACGAGCTTCGCTATAACCAACCAAGTCCATTTTATTGATACAAACAATCACTTTCGGGATACGCAACATCGAAGCGATGAAGAAGTGACGGAAGGTTTGTTCCAAAACACCATTACGAGCATCGACCAAAATCATAGACACTTTCGTATTTGAAGCACCTGTAACCATGTTACGAGTATATTCAAAGTGACCTGGTGTATCAGCGATGATGTATTTACGCTTTGGTGTTGAAAAGTAAATATGAGCCACGTCGATGGTGATACCTTGTTCACGCTCGGCGATTAGTCCATCTGTTAATAAAGATAAATCCGTAAAATCCAATCCTTTACGTTTAGAAGCCGTTTCTAATGCCTCAATTTTATCTTTTGTAATCGACTTTGTTTCGTATAATAAACGGCCAATTAACGTACTTTTTCCGTCGTCAACTGAACCTGCGGTTGCAATTCTAAGAATGTCCATCGTTTAAGTGTGGAGTTGTGAGTTTCGAGTGCTGAGTGGGTGGAATCTCGCATAAAGGAATCTGCCTTGTTAACTGGTAAATATTCTAATTAATTACACACACAAAACTATACACTCGGTTGCTATTTCTTTTATTATTCTTTCTTGCGGTTAAGTCAAAAGTTTTATCGTTTCAAGTGTAACGTTCTATGCCAACTGCTACACACTCAACATTCAAAACTCATAACTCAACTTTTTTAAAAGTATCCTTGCTGTTTACGTTTTTCCATGGCAGCTTCAGAACGTTTGTCGTCAATTCTTGCACCACGTTCAGAGATTTCTGCGGATAAGATTTCACCGATGATGTCATCTAATTCAACAGCTTCCGAAGCTACCGCAGCCGTACAAGTCATATCACCTACCGTACGGAAACGAACTGTTGCTTCAAAAGGAATTTCATCTGCATCTTTATTCAAGTAGTCAGAATCAGCCCAAAGCATACCATCACGCTCAATTACTTGACGCTTGTGCGAGTAATAGATAGATGGAATCGCCATTTTCTCTTCTTTGATATAATTCCAAACGTCTAATTCTGTCCAGTTAGAAATAGGGAATACACGTACGTTTTCGCCAATAGCAATACGCCCGTTCAACATATCGAATAATTCAGGACGTTGACGTTTTGCATCCCACTGTCCGAAATCGTCACGAACTGAGAAAATACGTTCTTTCGCACGAGCTTTTTCTTCATCACGTCTAGCACCACCAATACAAGCATCGAATTTGAATTCTTCAATCGTATCTAAAAGTGTTACCGTTTGCAAAGCATTACGAGAAGCATACTTACCAGTTTCTTCTTTTGCTTTACCTTGTTTGATTGAATCTTCTACGTAACGAACGATTAAGTCTGCACCTACTTCTTTCGCTAACCAGTCACGAAAAGCAACGGTTTCTGGGAAGTTATGTCCTGTATCCACGTGTACTAATGGGAAAGGGATTTTTCCAGGGTAGAAAGCCTTTTGAGCTAAACGAACCAAGGTAATTGAATCTTTACCACCTGAAAATAAAAGAGCTGGCTTCTCGAATTGTGCAGCCACTTCACGCATGATATAGATGGCTTCATCTTCAAGTTCACGAGGGAATACCCCCCATTTCGGAGCATCTACTGCGGAGTTTTCTGTTACTGTTGTCTCAACTTCTGACATTGAATTATTTTTATTGTAATTACTCATTAGAATCTATTTAGGAGTAATAAATAGTAATGCTAAATGATGGATTTTGAATTTTGGATTTAAAATCCTGTAAATTAGTCATTTATAAAAAAATAACCTTTGAATATAAAAGTCATTGAATTACTACTCATTACTTAAGTAGTGATGCAAAATTATGAATTTTAAATTTTGGATTACCACTGAATAGTTTTGAACTCACTTTTAAGAATGCAATCCACATTCTTTTTGAGATGTCTCCCATGACCATCTACCTGCACGAGGGTGCTCTCCTTCTTGGATAGCACGAGTACATGGCAAACAACCGATTGAGATAAATCCTTTGCGGTGCAATGGATTGTCTGGCACTTTGTTTTCTTTGATATATGCTAAGATTTCTTCGTAAGTCCAGTGAATCAAGGGGTTGAATTTAATCACCTTGTTAGCTTCGTCCCACTCCACAATTTCCATACCTGCACGGTTATCAGACTGTTCAGAACGTAAACCCGTAATCCAGATTTCAGCTCCAGCTAACGCACGTTTCAAAGGTTGAATCTTGCGAATTCCACAGCACTCCTTTCTATTTTCAACTGAATAATAAAAGCTGTTGAACCCTTTTTCTTTCACTAAAGCCTCAACTTTAGCCGTGTCAGGAAAATAGGTTTCAAATTCTTTCTGGTACTTTGCCTTGGTAGTATCCATCAAGTCATAAGTTTCTTGAAACAATCTACCCGTATCCAAGGTAAAGACACGAATCGGTAAATCATTTTTGAAGATAGCATCGGTAATTACTTGATCTTCTTGACCGAAAGAGGATGAAAAAACGACATTGCCGTAGTTGTCAGCAACATAACGAAGCGAATCGGCAAGGGTAAGCCCTTCTAAGGCTTGTTTTAATGAAGATAAATCTGACATAAGCAATGTAAACGTTGCCCGTTTACGTTATTCGTACAACCAATTTTTTTAGTCATAACGAATTCTAAAAAATAAAAATTCCGACTGAACTAAAAACGGATTGGTAATGTGTTAATAATGAATGTACAAAGTTAGGTAAAGTCTATGGAAATGGTCGGTTTGTGATAGAATTATTTTTGATTTTTCAATCATTTTGCCCTAAAATTACGTTATATTTAGGAAGGGAGTATTAACTCAAAACATACAGCGTCATGAACTACGGTGTTGAGTCATATCAAGGAAGAGGAGTCTTTGAAAAAACAGAAAGCCATTCTCGCACATCCGAAATGGATTTAAAAAGCTTGCGAAATTTGGTAAAAAAGGGAGAAGGGCTGCATCTTGAGTTCAAGCTAAAAGCCAATCATCCCGAAAAAATAGTCCGAGAAATAGTCGCATTTGCCAATACAGAGGGAGGTATTTTACTACTGGGTGTGGGCGACGATAAGAGTATCCCAGGTTTAAAATTTGTCGATGAAGAAGAATATATCTTGGTTCGTGCCATTGAAAAATATTGCGACCCACCTATTTCATACCAATTAGAACGACTTTCTATTACCGATACCCGAGATGTGTTGGTTTTCACTATTGCAAAAAGCATGGAAAAGCCTCATTTTGTCAAATTACCTAACGAAGACCCCAAAGCATATTTTAGAGTAGAAGACCGTTCGGTACAAGCGAGTAAAGAGCTAAAGCAGATTCTCCGTCGTGAAAATCAGGAGGGAGTTTCCTTCACTTATGGCGATAAAGAACGAGTATTAATGCAATATTTAGCCGAGAAAAAACGCATTACCATCGACGAATTTGCCACACTAGCCTCTATACCCAAATGGCTGGCTTCCAGAACATTGGTCTTATTAGTATTATCGAATGTTATAAAAATAAAACCTGAAGAATCGGTGGATTGGTATTGTTTGTGAGGGGGGATAAGGAAGCCAATGCTTAGTTTATAAGTCTAGGCATTGGCTTTTTGTTACTTTGTCTTTTTCTTGCTATCCTTTAACACTTTTTTATCATCACTGTCCAACTTACGCTGAACCTTTTTAATGTCTGTTGCTGGAGCTAAATTTTCGGGTTGAATACCTCGTTTTAATAACATATCTCTTACCGCAAAGCTATTATCAACATGCTCCTTTTCAATGGGGTTTTGACCTTTCAAATCTTTTGTTTGCACATTGAACCCTGTCATTTCAGCAGCTAAATCTTTTGCTTTTATACTAATAGTAGGTAAGAAATCTGCAACAGGTCGAGATTCAGGAATACCCATTTTTTTCTTTAATTGCTGTGTGGATAAACGAAATAAAGCTTGATCTCCTTTTGAACGAATAATTGCAAACCCCTGATTATCAACACCCCGTTCATAAAGTATTCCTGAAAGTTGCTTTTCTGTTTGACTCAGTTTTTCACGAGCTTTAATCCGTTCATATTCCAACAGACGTTGTTCAATAATTTCTGCCTTTCGGGTCTGAACTGCAAAATAGTTTTGGGCAAAAGCAATTTCTTCTTTACGACTATCCCCATTTTGAGCAACCAGATAACAAGCATAACGAGTTAAAGCAATGTCCAGTATGGCTCGTTCTGTATCAGACCCAATGCCTACCATTTTCCTGACGTCAGGAAAATGGTCAGAAATATGTTCCCCTGCATTAAAACAAGCATCTTTTGCTTTTTGAATTACTTTTTCAAAATTTTCCCATTTACTATAGCCCAAAAGCCGTTGCATTTCTCTTGCACTCCAACACTCTACGCCTTCAATTTCAGAAGCGGCTAATTCAAATTGGTTAAATAGGTGCTTTATTTCATCTGTTTTCATCGTAAAAGAATTATAGTAGAAAAATATAGTTAAAACTCAATTTTATGGTGTAAAAATATACATTTCAATAATTAATCACCCTTTAATCCTTGAAATTATTTTGTAAGGTTATCGTTTGAACAAATACCCCACAAAAAAAGACCACCCTTTTGAGGTAGTCTTTGTCTGTTATTGGTGTTCGTCAGATTAATCTAAAAATCCTATAATCTGACGAATCCTAATGCTTATTCTACTGGGAAAGGATAATTTTCCTCCTGATATACATCTAAATATGCTTCTGAAGCATCTGGGAAAGGAGATTCTTCTGCGAACTTAACCGCTTCTTCTACTCTCGCTTTGATTGCTGCATCAATGGCTAATAAATCTTCTTCTGTAGCGATTCCGTTGTCTAAGATTGTTTTCTTAACTTGCTCGATTGGGTCACGCATTTTGTACGCTTCAACTTCTTCTTTCGTACGATATTTCTGAGGGTCAGACATTGAGTGACCTCTGTA
>JALRIJ010000057.1:8166-9492 GCA_023255485.1 Flectobacillus sp. | reverse complement strand
CGTTTTGAATTCTAAGAACGTTGGGCCTTCACCTGCTCTTGCACGAGCCGCAGCACGTGACATTGCTTCGTGAACCGCTTCTACGTTCATGGCATCTACTGCTTCAGAAGGCATATCATACGCCTCACCGATTGTGTATAAGTCAGTTACGTTTGACGTACGAGAAACCGAAGTACCCATTGCATAACCGTTGTTTTCTACAATAAAGATTGCAGGTAACTTCCAAGTCATTGCCATGTTGAAAGCTTCGTGTAAAGCTCCTTGACGAACCGCACCGTCACCAAAGTAGGTTACAGCAACATTGCCTGTCTTGTTATATTTTTCTGCAAATGCTAAACCAGCACCCATCGGAATTTGAGCTCCTACGATACCGTGTCCACCTGCAAAACCTACTGATTTATCAAAAATGTGCATAGAGCCACCTTTTCCTTTTGAGATACCAGTTGCTTTACCGTACATTTCAGCCATGATTGTTTTTGGATCAGAACCCAAAGCTAATGGAATACCGTGGTCACGATAAGCTGTAATGTATTTGTCGCCATCACGTAAGGCAGATCTTGCTCCAGAAGAACAAGCTTCTTGACCGATGTAAAGGTGACAAAATCCTTTGATTTTTTGTTGCCCATACAACTGACCTGTACGTTCTTCAAATTTACGTTGAAGTACCATCGACTCGTACCAATACATGTACGTCTCTTTCGAGTATTTTACTTTGTTTTCTTCTTTCTTTGCCATCTTACCTTATAGAGAATGGAGTGTTTTTGAATGGAGTGAAAATAGTTTTTCACATTAACTTCTACCATTCGGAGAATTAAAAATGGGGATATTCCGAATGACACCTGTTCTAAATTTGAAATACGAATGAACAGTAGTTAATTTGTAGTACGAAATTAGTACAAAACCAAGAACGGACAAAACGTTTTTTACTAATTGATGGTATTTTCTATTTTCACATTTCCAAATTTATATTTTTTTAAATTCTCCTATGTATTTACAACACATAAACCTTGCCTTTTTTAAGAGTTATGAATTCGATTCTTTCGACTTTTCTGCTCGTATTAATTGCATCGTGGGGGAAAACGGAAGTGGTAAAACAAATTTACTGGACGCTATCTATTTTTTAGCCTTAACTAAAAGCTCAATTAGCTCACAAGACAGTGCATGTGTCCAACACGAGGCTGATTACTTGATGGTTGAAGGAAAGTTTGTCAATGCTCATCTTGAAGAAAATAATACGACCCTGATTACTTGTTCGTTCCAGAAAGGGCAAAAAAAAGCGGTTTTACACGATAAAAAAGCCTACGAAAAACTGTCTGACCACATTGG
>JALRIJ010000057.1:0-8156 GCA_023255485.1 Flectobacillus sp. | reverse complement strand
ACATTGGAAAATTCCCTGTGGTGTTAATCTCGCCAAATGATACGGATATTATCCGAGATGGTAGCGAAGAACGACGTAAGTTTTTTGATGGAGTCATGGCTCAGTTAGATTCTAGCTATCTTGAAAACCTTATTCACTATAATCGGCTCTTATTGCAACGAAATTCTTTGTTGAAACAGTTTGCCGAGCGTAATTATGTGGATAACCTCCTCCTCGATATTTATTCTGATCCTTTGGTAGAATATGCCGAAAAAATCTGTTCGGCTCGTGCGACTTTTATTCAAGAATATGTTCCTCTCTTTCAGAAACATTACGCCACACTCTCTGAAAGTAGGGAAGAGGTAACGCTATGCTATGAAACAGAGGTGGATAAAGAGGCATTTGACATTGCCTTTAGGAATGCTCGTACTCGTGATTTGGCTGCTCAACGAACAACGATGGGAACTCATAAAGATGACTTTTCGTTTCTAATAGACCAACGTGTTCTTAAAAGATACGGTTCGCAAGGACAGCAGAAGTCATTTTTGATAGCCTTGAAATTGGCTCAGTTTGAACTGTTAGCATTGAAGAAAGGCTTTCCTCCAATTTTATTATTGGACGATATTTTTGATAAACTAGACGACCGCCGAATCCAACAATTGATTGACATGATGGCGGACGGAACGTTTCAGCAGGTATTTTTAACAGATGCTCGTCCCGAACGAACAAGGGAACTGTTGGGGAATTTAAGTGTAGAAGTAAACTATTTTGAAATACAAAAACAACAAAATAATGGAAGGAATTAAGCCTTTAATTACGATTGATGTCGTATCGGATGTCGTTTGTCCGTGGTGTTATATCGGTAAAAAACGCCTAGAAGAAGGCATTCAAGAGATTCAAAAAACGCATGATGTAGCTATCACTTATCATCCTTTTCAGTTGGATGCGAACTTACCGAAAGAAGGAGTAGATTACAAGAGTTACATGGAGCGTAAGTTTGGGGCAGATTTTGGTTCTAAGTTCGAGCAAGTAGAACAGGTGGCTCAACACGAGGGATTGGATTTTGATATGCAAGCGATTCCAAAGGCTATCAATACCTTTACGTTACACCGAATTTTGACCTTGGCATTACAAGAAGATATTCAAAAGGAAGTAAAAGAGGCTTTAATGAAAGCGTATTTCGTAGATCGTTTGGACTTGACGCAAGATTCTACGTTGGTGGAAGTAATGAAACCTTTTGGCTGGTCTGAAGAACAAACGTTGAATTTTATTCATTCGGATATTATTACTGACGAAGTAAATGAGGAGTTAGAACACATGAGTAAAATCGGGGTAACGGGTGTTCCTTTCTTTATCATTAATAAAAAATATGGTTTCTCTGGTGCTCAACCTGCCCATGTTTTCGCAGACGTGATGAATCAGGTAGCAGAGGAAATGGTTAACGAAAGTCTGCCTCAAAGTGCAGGTACTTGTGACCCTAATGGTGGGTGTTGTTAGGTGAAGTAGGCAAGGAGGCAACTAGGCAGGGAGGCAAAGAGTGATAGCACTGGTACTGAAAGGGTGACACATCTTAGAATAGGGTAACGCCCTATTCGCTGTGGAAGCCCAACACAAAATAGCCCAAAGGTGATTTGCATTTTCACCTTTGGGCTATTTTGTGTTTTAAATAATAATTTGGAACTTCCTTTTGTGGTAGCCAGCGACTGAAGTCGCCGTCTAAATGGAACTCCAAACGAGTATGTTTTTTTTCTTTTAGCAGGTGACTTTAGTCGCCTGCTAAATTAAGAGGTGCCGCCCCTTCAGGGCTACTACTATTTGCCTACGTGCCACGTTGTCTCTTTGCCCATTGCCTTCATACTCCTCCACTCTTTGCCTCCCTGCCTATGTGCCTAGTTGCCTCTTAAATCCACCAACTCCACACCCTTCAACACAGGAATAACCTCATAGATATCGTGTTGTAAACAATAAGCAATATCCTTTTCGATGCCTAATTTCTTCAAACGACGTACGTGCGATGATGCAGCTGTTACCGTTTCTTGTAGGGTAGCTTTCGCTAATTGATATTGTACCAGTGCCATTCTTGCGGCATCGTCTGCCGTTTCAAAATCATCTGCCAAACGCTCAATTAATGCTCCTGCAAAAAGAGTATCTTCTAAATTCGGTTTTCCTTTCCAACCTGCACAGACTACCAACACATTATGGTTTTGACTCTTTAAATAACTTGCAATTGCTCCGATATTTAAGAATGAACCTACTAATACTTGTATCGCTGCTTTAGAACGAGCAATGGCAACTGTTCCATTGGTGGTTGTAACCGAGATTTTTGCCCCTTTTACTTTATCCACCATATAACTGAAAGGCGAATTGTCGAAATCGAACCCTTCGGGGGTAATCCCGTTGCGTTCGGCTGCGGCTAAAAAGCCTTGTTGTTGATACGCTACGCATTCCTCGATTGTTTCTACAGGAATGATTGCTTGCACACCATTGGCAAAAGCGGTGGTCATGCACGAAGTAGCTCTGAAAATATCAACTGCTACAACGATACTATTTTCGATGTCGTATAAATGCGTAAGGTCTGGAGTCAGACAAACATCAATTGTTTTCATGGATATGATACCAATGTTTAATTTTGAGAGCGGCTCTTCTCTAAGTCCCATCGGGACGGTCAATTTTGTAGGAACAGAAATAGCGTTAGAAACGCAAGTCCAAACCACGCCCGATTACAAATCGGGGTGAGCGGAGTTACATCCTTACGACATACACCTACTTATTTTTTAAGAAAAGGGAATTTAACCACTTGAGCTTTTAAGTATTTGTTACGGATATTCACATATACAGTACTTCCTACTTTAGCATATTCATTGCTGATATAGCCCATTCCGATTCCTTTACTCAAGGTTGGCGATTGTGTTCCAGAAGTTACTTCTCCGATGATATTACCAGCGGCATCCATAATTTCATAATGTTGACGAGGAATACCACGGTCAATCATTTCAAAACCTACCAATTTACGAGAGCTTCCATTTTCTTTGATACGCTTATGAATATCAGCAGCAATAAAGTCTTTGTTGAATTTGGTAATCCAACCTAAACCCGCTTCGATTGGCGAAGTAGAATCATCAATATCGTGTCCGTATAAGCAATAACCCATTTCAGTACGTAAGGTATCTCTTGCCCCCAAACCTACTGGAACAATGCTAAATTCTGCCCCTGCTTCAAAGATGGCATCCCACATTTTCTGAGCGTCTTCGTTGCGTACATATACTTCCATACCACCCGCACCCGTATAACCAGTTGTAGCAATCAAAACGTTTTCAATTCCTGCTACTGTTCCTTCTTTGAACGTATAATATTCCATTGAAGTTAGGTCAAGGTCAGTCAATTTTTGCATCGTTGCCACCCCTTTAGGGCCTTGTACTGCAAAAAGCGACATTTCATCACTGATATTTTGCATCTCCACCCCAAACGTATTGTGCGAAGACATCCAGTTCCAGTCTTTTTCGATATTAGAAGCGTTCACAACTACGAAATATTCGTTTGCCGAACGTCTATAAATCAATAAATCATCTACAATACCACCTGTCGCATTAGGTAAACAAGAATACTGTACTTTACCATCTACTAAAGCTGCTACATCATTTGAGGTAACATATTGTAAAAAATCCGTAGCACGTTCACCCTTTACGATAAACTCACCCATGTGCGAAACATCAAAAACACCCACTGAATTACGAACCGCATGGTGTTCTTGAATTAAGTTAGTATAAAGAACGGGCATTGAGTAACCTGCAAAAGGAACCATTTTGGCTCCTAACGAAACATGTAGGTCATTGAGGTGTACGTATTGTAATTCTTCTGTATTTTCCATTTGATTTCTATGCTTATTGAGAAAGATTCACAAAAGTACGGAAACATCTCTTGTTTTCCATTATCTCAACGAAACCTCAAGCGATTTTATCCATTAACTTATTCGCATTTCTTGTTAAATTTCATAAATCTCTGAAATTCTTCAAGACAAACGTAGAGATTACTTTTAGATGATTTTAAAAAATGAGAAATTGACTTTATCAGATAACCATTATACTTAATCGGAATTATGTAGTATTTAGCGGAATTTTTATCGACTAACCGCTGACAGTGGTTGAAAACCCTGTCAGCGGTCTGTACGAATTCCTCACAGCGGATGTACGCCAAATAATGCCTAGTTCCGTACTTAATTAACTCAACTTCCTAATGGTTAACATTAAGATACAACTCTATTTTCTCTATGTGATTAAATAAGTCTCAGTAAAATAAATTCACTTATTTTTAAATTTTGGTGTAACCTTTTCTAATTAGCTCGGTTTCCACCTACAAATCACCGAAAACACGAATAAAATTGGACGTATTGACAGACAACAACCTGATGCTTGGTGTAAAGGCAGGGAACTTAGAGAAGATGGGCTTGTTGTTCGAGCGTTACCATCGGGTGTTGTTTGCATTCTTGTATCACTCCACTGGACAAGCCGCCACGAGTGAAGATTTAGTCCAGACGGCCTTTTATCGGATGCTCAAATATCGGCATACCTTTTCGGGAGAAGGAGAGTTTAGAACTTGGATGTATCATATTGCACGCAATGTATTGACCGATCATGCCAAGAAAAATCAACGAGTCGTTTACCGTGAAGATATTCAAAAACTAAGTGAGCAATCAGCTTTTACACCTGCTATTGATAAGCAATTAGAGAAAAGTGAAGAAAATACCGCTTTGCATCAAGCCTTAGCACAACTTAGTCCAGAATATCGAGAGGTTTTAGTACTCAGTCGTTTTCAAGAATTATCTTATCAGGAAATAGCCACTATCTTGGCAACCTCCGAAGGAAACATTAAGGTGCGAGTTCACAGAGCCATGAAAGAACTCAAACAGCTTTATTTAAAACAAAATTCGTAAGTCACACAAAGACTTATCAAGCAGTTTATGAAACTAGACAATCATCCTGTAGAAGAATGGGACGACGAAGATAAAGCCCTTTGGGAAGAGTTGGGTAACCTTTCTACCCCAACACCAAGTGCCGAATCTCGTATCCGTTTTTATGCCATGTTAGATACTTTTCAAGAAGAGGCTCAAAAGGAAAACTTGTGGGACAAACTTGTGGGTCAGTGGAATCGGGTATTTACGCCCAAAACTAGTAAATGGGCTTATGCCTTGTTACTGTTAATCGCTGGGGCTGGACTGGGTTATTTTTCAGGAAAATACAGTCCGAATAAAAATGAAGAAGCGATGGTAGCAAGTGAAGACAAAGTGGAAAAGTTATCCACAGAAGTGCAGAAAATGAGAGAAGTGATGATGCTTTCTATGTTAGAAAATCCGATGGCCACGGAACGACTAAAAGCGGTAAGTTACACACAAGAACTCAATACGGTTGATGACCGAGTAATTGATGCTTTATTAACGACCCTTAATTTTGACCAAAATGAAAATGTGCGACTGGTAACCCTCGAAGCATTGATTCAATTGGGTCATAACCCTAAGGTTCGGGAAGGATTAGTCCAATCGCTATTGCATCAAGAATCGCCTTTGATGCAGGTCGCTTTGGCAGATGCCATGGTAAAACTACAAGAAAAACGCTCCGTAAAACAATTCAAACAATTATTGAAAAAGAACAACTTGAACAATGCCGTAAAAGGTAAAATTGAAAAAACAATTCAAGTACTTTCTTAGGACGTTCATTTTAAGCAATCACGCAATTTTATGAAACTATTCTTTTTTCCAATGCTATTGGGAGTGATACTCTCATGTGCTAACGCAACGAGCCACGAGGTGACTAGCAAAGAACATATTCACCAAGAATTTACCGTTAGCCCAACCGCTAAGCTTTTGGTATATAACCTCAATGGCTCTATCAAAGTAGAAGGGTACGAGGGTACAAAAGTAATTGTCGAAATTGAGCAAACGTTGTCTGCTCCCAATAATCAAGAACTAGAGAAAGCCCAAAAAGAGGTTAAACTAGGAACAGATCAACAAGCAGATTCCTTAACGTTATTCACGGATCAACCCTATTGTACTCGCCCCAACAAACGTCATCAAGACGTTAACATTAGCTATCAGGTACATTTAGACTACGTGATTAAAGTCCCTACTTCGATGAATTTAAGTCTTTCTACCATTAATGAAGGCGTGATTTTAGTCGAAAATAGTACAGGGAAAATTAAGGCAAATAATATCAACGGAGGCATTACCCTCCACAAGGTTGCCGCTGCTCAAGATATACATACCATCAATGGCGATGTCATCATTGATTATACTACACTTCCACCAGCTAATGCTAGTTTTTATAGCCTCAATGGAAAGTTGGACATTACATTTCCCAAAAATTTGTCGGCAGATTGCGAGCTAAAAACATTTCAAGGTGAATTTTTCACGGATTTTGAGGAGGTCGAAAACCTGCCTACCAAAATCACGAAAAGTGTAGAGAAAAATGCAAAGGGAACAAACTATAAAGTGGACAAAGACCAACGCATTAGGATTGGAAAAGGAGGGGATAACCTGAAATTTGAAACTTTCAATGGAAATATCTATCTCAGAAAGAAGAGCTAGAAAAACATTCAAGTCAATTAACATTAATTAACGAAAAGAAATGAACTCAATCAAACAAGTATTCGTAGTTTTGGGACTAGTAATTGGATGCTCATTCACTGCACAATCTCAAGATAGAGAGCAACTTAGCGTAGAATTGTCTAATCCTGCAAAAGAAGGGATTTTAAAACTAAACTTAGTGACAGGCTCTATTAAAGTCATTGGCTATGAAGGAAAAGAAGTCTTGATTGACGCTATTTCATCCGAACGTAATGAACGAAGAAGTAAGGAACGAGCCGATGGAATGCGACGCATCCAAACGACAAGCGGTTTTGAACTACTAGCAAAGGAAGCCAACAATACCGTGAATGTAAGTGTGGATAAAGTCAATTTGAAAGTACTGGTAACAGTCAGAGTTCCTCGTCGATTTTCGCTAAAACTATCTACAGTAAATGAAGGAGATATTTTTGTCGAAAATATAATTGGCAATATGGAGGTATCCAATGTCAATGGAGCAATAAGGCTAAAAAATGTAGCGGGGGCAGTGGTTGCCAACACCGTTAACGAAGATGTCGTGGTAAATTTATTAACCATTACTCCCAATACACCGATGGCTTTCACGACCTTAAACGGCAACGTCGATGTAAGTTTTCCTGCTAGTGCAAAAGCTAACTTGAAATTTAAAACGGATATGGGCGAGATATTCAGCGATTTTGATTTGGATGTAGAAAAAAACGTTGCCCCTCCCAAGCAATCAATTAACAAAGAAAAAGGACTCTACAAAATTCAAAAAGACGACTGGACTCACGCCAAAATCAACAAAGGTGGGGCTGAAATTATGCTAAAAAGCTTCAATGGAAATATTTATATTCGGAAAACTAATTAACTAAGTAACCTTATCACAATAATAAGCATCTATGGATAGATGCCCTCCGACTTAACGGCTCAGTACTGCTGTTTTTATTATGAACTATCTTTAAAACAAGTAATAGGACTTATTTACTAAACCTGTAAGGTTTTAGTGAAGTGGTATGAAAGGTTGTTACAAACTAAACCTTATAGGTTTTTACACAAACTTATTTTGTCCCATTACTTAATCAACAAATAAACCATGAAAAAACTACTTCTAATCGCCCTACTCCTGTTGGGGAGTAAGATTCTCTATGCTCAAAAAGAATCGAAAAATGACTCTATTCCACTTGTCAAGAAAAAGTATTTCACTAAAAAAATGAGCAGTTCCATCAAACTGGACGGCATCTTGGATGATAAAGCATGGGACGAAGTGGCGTGGGGCGGAGATTTTATCCAAAATCAACCCAAAGAAGGTCACGCACCTTCCCAAGCTACTAGTTTTAAGATTCTGTACGACGATAAGTTTATGTATGTGGCCTATCGTTGTCATGACACCGCCCCTGATTCGATTATCAAGCGAATGAGCCGAAGAGATGAATTCCCTGGTGATTTTGTCGAAATTAACATTGATAGTTATCACGATAGTCGCACGGCATTTTCGTTTACAACCTCTGTTTCGGGAGTACGTGGTGATGAATTTGTTTCGAATGATGGGAATAACTGGGACTCAAGCTGGAATCCTATCTGGTTTGCCAAAACCCGTGTCGAT
>JALRIJ010000579.1 GCA_023255485.1 Flectobacillus sp. | reverse complement strand
CACCTCGCCTGTCAGCTCCTCAAGGCTTGCCGCATCCATGCGCTGCATGGCGCGCTGCAGTGCCGCTGCGCTGCCCGTCATGGCCACCGAACGAGAGGATTGATCGGCCTCATCCGCATCAACTGACGACTGATTGATGAATGCTGCAAAGTCGTCCGCTGCGCTGCCGGTATCTTGCGCCACTGCTGCCTCGTCCTGCGCCACGATGAACTCAGCGAAGTCATCGGCCGCAGCAGCCACCGGCTCAAACCTGGTCATGTCTTCGCGTCGCTCGCTGCGCTCAATCGCAGCCAAAGCCTTGATAGCGGCTTTGAAGTCGTTGCCATGGTCGAAGTGACAGAACAAGTCGAACGCATCCCCAAAGCACTGGCTGGCAGACCCGCTAGTCTGACGCCCCAGGCCTGCCGATGCGTCAGACTCAGACAGCGATACCCAATGCGTGCCGAAGTCCCGCGTGGCGTAAGAACCGCTGGACTGGTACGGGCTGCGCCAGTCGTCGCTGCACCCCTTCTGGTCATAGGCGTTTGCTCGCAGAAGGTCGGAGATGCTGTTGCCATCGTTGAAACGTTTGATGATGTCCAGGGCGCTATCGCCATCACCTCTTCCAATGGTGCGCGCCAAAACGGCTTCTCGCGCCTTCTCGCGCCTTGCTGCGTGCTGGGCATCCATTGCAGCGCGCTCTTGCCGCAGCGCCAGCACCACCTCCCTGACTTTTCCGCTGCTGGGCTTGATGCCATCACCATCAAAAACGAAGCGATGGTAGAACTCAGGCTCTCCGAACGCATCGCGCCGAGCAGGAGGGACGTTCGGCATATAGACCGGCTGGCCCGCCCGGTCCAATGCGTAGTCGGGCTTCAG
>JALRIJ010000578.1 GCA_023255485.1 Flectobacillus sp. | reverse complement strand
TCCATCGTCGGTAACACGTTCTTAAAGAAGTTATTACACAAGTTATTTACTCGTTCACTCGTCCAAGCAGCTTTATGCCCAGGCTGTCCTCCATGCTCTACATACAAGGTCGATTGGCATTTTTCAGAAACTACTTCTTGAGCAAATTTTACCGCCCATTCTTTATGTTCGCTAAAAGCAGAAACAGAAATTCCTGTTCCTCCGATGGTACTGCGTAAACGCTGATTTTCTTTAAAAAATACTAAATCCGTGTAGAGCAATAAATTATCGGCATATCCTTCACGAGAATAGTTGCTGTATCCATACGCAAAAGGACAGTACCAATAATCGTCCGTTTTTGTCATCAATTCAGCAACTGCAATGGGGTTACGGTTAAACATTGATTTGTCTAATAAAGAATATAATTCTCGCATTGTTGCCAATGCTTTTAAGCCTGTTTCTTGGTCAATAACCTCCGTTTTTGATAAAAATGGTGCTGTACCATTCGCAATACAAAACATATAGAAGTTCATCAAGGTATCAATCGGAATGGCAGGAACGGCAACTTTACCCTTTTTTGCCAAAACGATTAGCTCTTCCCATGTTGTTGGAATATTCACGCTATTTTTTTCCAGTAAATCAGGGCGATAACTCGCAAAAGGCGTAGCAGCATCAATTGCCAAAGCCCATTGATGGCCACCATAATGATAGCTCAAATGCGAATAACCAACGGTATTTTCGAGCTGATTATCAAGGTATTCTTGAGGTAAGTATTCATCTAAAGGCAACACACAATTCGTAGCGGCCGCACAACCTACCCAAGGATGGTCAATGATTAATAAATCGTATTCCTCCGTTAGTTTTTCGATTGGGAAATCGGCAAACTCTTGTAA
>JALRIJ010000577.1 GCA_023255485.1 Flectobacillus sp. | reverse complement strand
ATCCTCTAACCAATGGACATTGCGGTGTTCAACTGACACCTAGGCTTCAATCAATCCAGCTTTGATGAATTTGACAACCATGGCTGAATACGAAGCCTTATTAAATAAGACAGACACCTCAAAGTGTGCTCAATATGCCGATAAACCAATCCCAGCTTCGGTTCCGGGTGAAGTCCACAAAGACTTGCTGAAAGCAGGAATTTTGAACAACGACACTCTTTATAGGCTCAGCTCAATCGAAAACTTCTGGGTAACGATGAACCAACAAACATATGAAACAACTCTCCAAATTACTCAAGAAGACATTGAGGCTGGAGCTGTGCTTAAGCTCGACAAGGTTGGCACAATCGGAACCATTTACCTTAATGATTAAATAATTGGATATGTTGACAACATTTACCGCACTTATTACTTTAAGCTGTCTTCAGCTGTTCCAGGAGAAAACAGACTGAGGATTGACATTGAATCAACTGTGAGGTACTCATACGCGAATAACGCAAATTACACGAAAGACGCAGCATAGGACTACTTTTGGTCCAACATGTGGATTACGCCGAGTTGGGTTCAGTAGGTAAGGTCATAGGGAATTGACTTCGGATGGGACTGGAGTCTTGCTGCAGCACCCTAGGGCATCTACGGAGATGTAAAAATGATGGTTGGATAACAAATTGTGCTTGAGAACCCTCTTGTTGTCCAAGACATCTAACCAACTCTTGCCAAGGTCAAAGTTTATGGCCAAGTGAGAGTAATTGGTTAGTTTGGCGACAGCTTTGATATAGAAGCGGAGTTTGGTGGAATGATACTTACTAAAAAAGTTGATGCAAAACTCCTAAAAATTGATTATTCTATAAACGAAACACTAAAGTTCTATAT
>JALRIJ010000576.1 GCA_023255485.1 Flectobacillus sp. | reverse complement strand
TATCCATCATTTTGTCCGCTTCGTCCAATACCAAGGTTTTTAACTCCTTCACCACAATTTCTCCTTTGAGGTACAAATCCATAAAACGTCCTGGAGTAGCCACCAAAATATCAATCCCTGCCTGAATCGTTTCTATCTGTGTTTTAGGCCCCAAACCACCATAAATAGCCACGTGGCGAATGTCCGTATATTTTGCTAATTCCGTCATAGCCTCGTCGATTTGCATCGCCAATTCTCTGGTAGGAGCTAAAATCAAGGCTCTCATATGTTTGCCTTGAGCATACTTTACCTTCATTAATATTGGCAACAAATAGGCGGCTGTTTTCCCTGTTCCTGTTTGAGCAATACCCAATACATCATGCCCTGCATACACGACAGGCATGGCTTCTTCTTGGATGGGGGTCAGGTTTTCATAGCCTGCATCGGCAATTGCATTGAGCAACTGACGGTTTAAACCCGCATCTTTCGCAAATTCAAATTCTTCAAATGTCATAATTATCTTCTTGTTCCCTTTTCCACAAAACGCATGGATTGAACAATCTTTTCCTGTTTACAAAGTTACGCAAGTAAGCACATAGAATCATAAGCAAGCCTTAAAATATTCATAGCATTGATTATCAAACCTTTATATACTAGAATAAAATCCTTTTATTGTCTAGTATGCTGTATGCTCACTCCTTAATAAATGACTCGTCCCTATAAGACTTATCAAACCTAAAAGTCTTATAGGGACGAGCAGTAATTTTAGTTATATAAGTAGTCGTCGATAATTGGTTTGTCATATCGATTAGCCATCGACGCCTTTGAGCATTAAACGTTAAACTGACGACTGCTTACACGACTTCTTTCAATTCTTTATAGGTTAGCCAAACGGTATTGGC
>JALRIJ010000575.1 GCA_023255485.1 Flectobacillus sp. | reverse complement strand
CACTTCTGCATATCTACTGCTGACTTTGTTACCAATTCAATCTCTCTAGAAGCAAAACCACCTTGCTTAGCCATCTCTGTCATTACAGTCAGTGCTTTTGAACTAGATACACCGACTTGCTCCATTGATTGAGCCATGCGGATTGCTGAGTCAGTTGTTAAACCAAGTGACCCACCAGTAAGTATTAAGTTAGTGGTGAGGGATTTGAGTTGCTTTTCTACGGAAAAGAAAGCCACTAATGCAACACCTGAAAAAACAGTAACACTGGCTGCTGCCGCTCCGATCAGCATTGGTATCTTTGAGAAAGCACTAACAAGGAATGATGCAAGCTTGTTACCACTATCTGCAGATATTGCAACTGCTAGGCTATGTGCCTGAATAGTCTTATTAGTAAATACCATTTTCGTAGCAAAGTCAGTTATAGCCTTACCACCTGCAATGAAAGGAGTAATGAGAAGACTTCCCATTGCAACAGCTACATCCTTGAGGCTTCCTACCATTTGAACTGCAGCAGTAGACAACGCCTTACCCATGTCTGAGCTTGCAACACCAGCAAGAGCAATCTGATCTCGAATCTGACCACCTTGCTGCAGAGCTACTGTCAACAGTGATTGACCAGTAGCAAGACCCACGAAGATGTCAGTGATCTGCGGACCTAGTGCTCTAGATAAGTGATCTAGGCGTTTATTAGTAGTTTCAGCTTCCTGCGTTAGTTTAGTAAACGGACTGTGACCTTGACGTTCAACTAGCCCTGCTCTGAAAGCAGTCATTCTACGACTAACTTCGTCAGCAGATTTACCCAATGCTTCTAAGTCTTTCTGGTACTTGAACAATGCGTTAGCACTAGCAGTACTCAAACCAGCAGCTAGTTCTTTGTTAACAAAAGCTA
>JALRIJ010000574.1 GCA_023255485.1 Flectobacillus sp. | reverse complement strand
ATCCCATACCACTGCTTAATCAGAGTGTGAAGGGTTGACAGACAAACAAAAAATCCTGTCGGTCATACCAACAGGATTTTTTATGATTATTGAATTTTTGCGTACAACTCATCCATCATGTTGAGTGAACCAACATAAAACGGAATTCGTTGGTGAACACTTTCTGGAATAATGTCTAAAATATCATGATATTGACTGCTAAACGCTTGTCCGCCAGCTTGTTCGATTAGGTAGGCTAAAGGGAAGCATTCGTATAAAAGACGTAATTTTCCATTGGGAGATTTTTGAGTTGGAGGATATAAATAAATACCTCCCTTTAATAAATTTCGGTGAAAATCTCCTACCAATGACCCAATGTATCGAGCGGCATAACGTTTTGTTTTACAATCCTTTAAATAGGCTTGTACTCCTTCTGGAAAGTCTTTTAAATTACCTTCGTTACAAGAGAAAATAGTCCCATTTACAGGAATCTGCATATTAGGATGCGAGAGGAAAAATTCTCCTAACGAATGCTCGTAGGTAAATCCGTTTACCCCATGCCCTGTGGCATAAACCAAAATGGTAGAAGAACCAAAAAGAATGTACCCTGCCGCTACTTGCTTGCGTCCCCCTTGTAAAAAATCTTCAATCGTAGGCTCTGTACCGATAGGCGTAATTCTGCGATAAATAGAGAAAATAGTTCCGATAGAAACGTTAACATCAATATTGGATGAACCATCTAAGGGGTCAATGGCTACGACGTATTTACCGTTATTGTTTCCTGTATAAATAATGTCTTCGTTTTCTTCGGATACAATTGCTGCTACTTCTCCGCCATTGATTAAGGCACGAATAAAACGGACATCAGCAATAACATCTAGCTTTTGTTGGCTTTCTCCCTGCACATTTTC
>JALRIJ010000573.1 GCA_023255485.1 Flectobacillus sp. | reverse complement strand
AACGAAATGGGTTCAATGGAATTGGGTTTGTCATATTCATCGTTGGTATAGTCCGTAGTAGGCTCCAATGTATGTGTTTCATCGGACTCTTGGGCTTCCTCTGCTGCGTCATCCGCTGCTTCATCCGCTGCTTCTTCTGCCGCTGCTGCCGTTGCGTGTTCTTCTGCCGCTGCGTCATCCGCCTCCTCTGCTTCATCCGCCGTTTCACCTGCTGCCTCCGCATTCACGTCACTGCCGCCGATGACATATTCGTTCGTACCCGATAATATAATTTCAGTCATTTCGCATGAAGGAAACAACCCATCTCCATCTGCAACCGTCTCGCGGTCGGGCGGATTGCTGGCACCGCCGCCATTCAATAGCCGAAGTAACATTGTATTCATCTCATTCATCATTTGTTGTTGCGAATGTATAAGTGAACGCAGTTCTTGATTCTCTTTCACCAATGGTTCGATTTTCATAATCACTTCCGAGAGATTGGTTTCATTCACAATCTTGTTCACAATACCTTCTACGAATTCGCGACTATTTGTCAAATCGTTCATGACAACTTCCATCAACAACTCTTCTGGTTCATCCGCGTTTTCATCTGCTCCGTTTTCATCGGCACCACTTCTTTCTCTCGAACTAGTCCGCGGCTCTTCTTTTATCGTGGAAAGACCGCTGCCGCCGCCAGCCACCATCATCGATGCACGCAAATCATCCAACTCATGAACAATATCATGTAAAATATCATTATGCTCTTGTAGTTTTATGTCATGCGCTTTCAATACGACAACGGGAGGAGGAATCACGCCAGTATCAGATAGCATACTTACAAATGGCGACAGTTGGGTCGATACATGTCCGCCATGTGATGGCGTGGTGGGTGCGGAGACGTGCATGGGGGCGTTC
>JALRIJ010000572.1 GCA_023255485.1 Flectobacillus sp. | reverse complement strand
AATAAAAAATATAGAAATAGAGGTGTTGATTATGGGACATCACCTGAATTAGATTCTATTATGGTATTGGTTATGGCTTGGGTGTTAGCACCAATTGATGTATCGATAACTTGGATACGAATGGTAAAAGAAGCCGAAGAATCTAAAAGAAGACAAGAGAAACAAATACTTTAAATAATGGGTCACGGTGGTAGACCAAAAGAAAAATAGATGTTTTTCATCCACCACAATTTACCAAATGGTAAATCATTCAAGACATCTACCGGTGATTCCACACTAAGGTTATGTGAAGCTTAGGCTGATAAAAGGGTGTTAAATAGAGAGTTACCCAAGTTGGTGAAGGGGCCTGTTTGCTAAACAGGTAGGATGTTAAAGTCGCAAGGGTTCGAGTCCCTTACTCTCTACACATTGTAGTGTGACGAAACTTGGCAGACGTGCCCTCCTGTCTCGGGGGTGTGGATCAAGAAATAGATAAGTAATATGAGGGGGTAGACCACCAGCCGGCCGGCGATATGTTACTTGTTGAATCTCCACTTGAGTGGTTCGAATCCCTCCACTACAGCAAAAAAAACTTATGGTTAAAGAACAAATTTTAAATCTTTTTTATTCCTTAATATTATTTTTATTAGGATCGGTGGGTCATTGGTACATAATGTATTGGCAATTTAAATTACCTAATTGGATTAAAACTCCGTGGCCATATTTGATATCAATAGGATGTACGTTCTTATGGATTGCGGCGTCACATTATGGTGTTAAAGCATTTAATGGTGAAATGTGGAGTAATAGATTTTTATTCTTTGTCACAGGTATTATCATTGCGGCAATGTTATACCCTTATCATTTTGGTCAACCATTTACGGTTAAAACAATGGTACAGTTAATTTTGGCATTTACGATAATATTAATTTCACTTT
>JALRIJ010000571.1 GCA_023255485.1 Flectobacillus sp. | reverse complement strand
ATTGAAGGATTTAGGATGGGAGGTGCACATAAACTACAGTCCAGTTATTTTCTACCCAGGTTGGGAAGAACTCTATGATGATTTATTTGCTGAGATAAAACATGTTGCCGGTGAGAATAAGTGTGAGGTTATTGCTCTCACTAATCATGCATTACAAATGCAGCGGGCAAGTGTTCTAGCTCAAAATCTAATGAAATATAGTTCAGAGATAAAGAATAATGAAAAGATTATGCGTTATCCTTTGAGCTACAAAACCAAATGGTTGGATACATTTAAGTACTTGTATACACAATACTTTGATATAGACACTATTAGGTACATTTTCTAATCAACAAAACCAATTACCACATATGAAGAAAGAAAACCGGGTTATGTATAGCGGTAAGCTATCTGCCTATCAAGCAAACACAAAGAACTTTAATGGTAAGTCTTATCAAGTTTATGATAAAGACCCCTTTAATCCTAATCAGAACTTCTTGTACAAGCGTGCCATGTTTGGTATCAGCATGTATACAGAAGAAGAAATCAGAGAAATGTCTGAAGCTAAAAAACTACGGGTTATTAAAGCCCATAGAAAGACCCAGTTTATTCTAAACTCCTGGAAACAAGAGATGATGATTAAATTTAGTAATAGTTTATTGGGGCATTTCTTTAAGGATCATCCCTTCTTAAGTCCATTTTGGGAAAATACAGAACCAGATCCTAAATTTGTATGTACGCTATCATTTAAAGACTTAGGTATCAATAAAAAAGATATCATTGACAAATTAATAGATAGTGGTATCTTACCAGTTAATTTCTACCAAATCTCATGACAAAATTCCACGGCCTTGACAACAGACAAATTGTATTCTGTTATTTAAACAATCTAATCCAATTAGAGCAACTTGAAGAACTTATTGCGGAAGCACAGATAAGTT
>JALRIJ010000570.1 GCA_023255485.1 Flectobacillus sp. | reverse complement strand
AATTAATCAAATTGTGGAAGTGACGATGCCAGACAAACTTAAGACGGCAATCAAAATGCTGATTCGGCTTCGCAGCTGTGTAGAAAAGTCAATCGTTAACTTCGTCGACAGCCAGCACAAGACAACCGAGATCATGATGTCACTTGAAGCAATTGCCTAGACAGTTAGCTCCTAGATCTTCACGACAGCACCAATACCTCTTTTGCAGCTGTAGGCAAAATGCAACTCAGTTGAGGTCTGCGGTAAGTATGTTGAGACCACAAAAGACACAGATAAAGTTCTTTGGCACGCTCTGGAACTACTTGACAACTTCATCCGAGACCAACTGGGTGAATGTGAGTCTATGATGCGCATCCTGTCCCACATTGAACAATAAAAGCAGACAAGAGCGGACTGTTTCCGTAAACTAGAGAAGTAAAACACCAAACTGATGTACATTCACTAGGACTACTAAGTGTAAAAGCAAGAAGAAATGGAAAAGCTTGAGAAACTAACAAAGAAGAAGAAAAGTCTTTCAAAGAGGAACAAGCAGGCAGTCGATCGGATCAAGGAGGAACAGCGCGGATACCTGAAATCAGACCGTCCAGGTGGCTCAATCTCAATAGAACTTGACCCAGACTAAGACTAACAGTAAGTTAAAATACCAATAAGGCAGAAGTTGGAAGAAGCAATAAAAAAGAAAGAAGAACAGCAGTAAGAGTATTAGACAAATTTGCTTCTTTACAACATAATTGTTCTTAATTGCTACTATTGTGAGATACCTTCATTTATTGCCTAGAAAAAGAGAAAGTATTAAAATTTAATGGCTTCTGTCTCTAAGCGCAAAGTTCAAAATTTTGAGCAATTAGCTAGTTACTTTTAATTCCTTACTAATTTTTATAAAGTATGAAAATTCAAATTGTAGGGGTTTTGGGGTTTTGGGG
>JALRIJ010000056.1 GCA_023255485.1 Flectobacillus sp. | reverse complement strand
GCCGTAACGCAGTTGTCGAATATTTTACGGAGTTCGCTCTTAGCTGACCGACGCAGAACGGTTGCTCTGTCGGAAGAACTACGCACGGTTGAAGATTACTTAGCTCTTGAAAAAATCAGGTACGAAGAGCGTCTTTGTGTCGAAAAAAATATAGGAAGTGAAACGCTGACTTATCAGGTGCCGCCTATGTTATTGCAGACGTTAGTCGAAAATGCCATTAAACACGGAGTCTCAAAACCTGTAAAAGGAGGTTTTGTTCGGATAGAAACGAAATTAGAAGCGGGCAATCTGCTTATTTTAATTAGCAATACGGGTATTTTGGAAACAACAGATTCAGGCGGATTTGGTTTGGAAAATACCTCGCACCGCTTAGAATTGTTATTTGGCTCTTTGTCTAGCTTTTCAATTTATCAGTCTGACACCAATGTCGTGACTGCTGAAATAAAAATACCATTACCGAAATAAAGTATAGATGTTTAATTTTGAATGTTAGATTTTGGATTCAATTAACGGGTTATGAGGTCTTTATGAGGGAGATGTAGTAGCTTTTGAATTCAAGGTGAACAAAATGGAACGGAGTATTAACCAGTACGCATTCATCATTACACATTAATCAAGGACTTACTAGAGAACCGCTCAAAAAAATACAAAGATTATGAAAGCAATTATTGTGGACGACGAACGTCTGGCAAGAAACGAACTGAAACGTTTATTAGAAAATTTCCCTAAAATCAACATTGTAGCCGAAGCTGCCAATGCCGATGAAGCCATGCAGTTGATTGACGAACTACATCCAGACTTATTATTCTTGGATATTCAGATGCCGGGGAAAACAGGCTTTGATTTACTGGCTGAATTGGATGGAAATGTACCCGAAGTCATTTTTACGACCGCTTATGACGAATATGCGATAAAAGCCTTTGAGTTCAATGCTCTTGATTACCTCTTAAAACCGATTGAGTTGCATCGTTTAAGTGAGGCGATTCAGAAGGTAGAGGAGGAGTTTGACCGTCAGAAAAAAATAACGGAATCGGTTAAGGAAAATACCTCTTTGCTAAGTGAAAACGATCAAGTTTTTGTAAAGGATGGGGAAAAGTGTTGGTTCGTTCGTCTCGGAAATGTACGCCTTTTTGAGTCAATGGGTAATTATGTTCGTTTATACTTTGACGATCAAAAGCCTTTAGTGCTCAAATCATTAAATGCCCTAGAAGATCGTCTTGACCCTAAGATTTTCTTTCGAGCTAATCGTAAACACATCATCAATTTAAAATATATTGCTAAAATAGAACCGTGGTTTTCGGGAGGCTTACAAGTTACCTTGCGTGACAGTGGGGATAAAATTGAAATTTCTCGTCGCCAAGCGATTCGTTTTAAGGAATTGTTGAGTTTGTAGGAGGTGAAAACGTTATTTATAATCAGCTAAAACTACACTTTTTTATACAGTTTTAGCTGATTATAAGGCTATTGAAATTAATTGTAAGTTATCAGTCTAGCAAAGCTCCTCCGTCTTTCACCTCAGCTTCTCCAAGTAAGTATCCGTAAGGTTTAAGAGCATCTACGTTGTCAAAAATTACTTTCATAATGGCAATAAAAGGCAGTGCCAATATCAAGCCTGAAAGTCCCCACAATTGTCCTCCTAGTACTAATCCAATCATGGCGGCCAACGGATTTACACTTACTTTTGACCCTACAATATGTGGCGTGATAAAATTTCCTTCTAAAAATTGTACAAACAAAAATACACCAGCCACCCCTACTGCATAGAGGTAAGAATCCTTGGTGATTAATGCCAGCAAAATAGGTAATAAAGAGCCAATCATAATGCCGATATAAGGAATGAGCAATAAGAACGCTGCCAATGTTCCGAAGAAAATCGCATAATCAATCCCTAAGGCTACTAAGCCAATGGTATTTAATACCGCCACAATTAAGATAACTGACATTAAGCCTACCAAATATCCTTGTACAACTTTATAAATTTTTAGACAAACTAAGTCAATGCGTTTTCTGTTTTTAATGCCAAAAACTCGGTAAAAAAACTTCCTAAAAAAGTCTCGATACAATAGAAAAAAGAAGGTCAAAATAGGCACTAATACCGCCGAAGACAAAGAGTTTGCCATTGAACTAAGGAAGTTTGTAATAATGGTCCCACTATTTTGAAGCAAAGACAACGAATGATTTCTAAACTCAGCAACCTGCTTTTTACGACTAATATGGAAGTTTTTGGAAGCCCAAATCTGGATATGATTAATCATGTCCGTACCTTTTTTTTGAAAGGTGGGGAATTCATCTGAAAAATTCGCAATTTGCATAAACACCAGCACGATTAAGCCCGCTACAATGGCTGTACTTACAAGCAATGATACAGAGATAGCCAATGTTCTGGGAAACTTCCATTTTTCGAGTCGATTGCAGAGGGGAAATAAAAGGAGAGCAAACAAAATCGAAAAGGATATCAGAATAAGGATTTCTTGTAAAAGATACATCCACCAAACAATAATGGATACAAGGAGTAAACCGATGACGATTCTGACAGAGAGAGGCAGTTTTATTTCCATATTTTTAGAATACTAATGTTAAGTTGACGTTGATGAACTGGTAACGGAACGTTTTATAAAAAATGATTAATCATGCTGAAATACAAAATTCTTATTTGGCTCTTTAAAATAAAGCTAAGCTTATGCAATTGCCACACTGAAATCAAGCACAGTGGTTTTCAACAAGGAAGGGGAACATGGTCTGCTACAAAAATAGGAAGATTGCCCAAAGAAATAAACGAAAGTTCAGGTTTAATTCAAGCAAGTGATTCAACCTACTGGACTATTAACGACGGTGGAGGCAAAAATGTACTTTATGAGGTGACAAAGAAAGGAGCAATACGACAAAGTTATCCTGTGGCTAGTTCAAGTAATGTTGATTGGGAAGAGCTTACAACGGATCATAAGGGTACGGTCTTCATTGGCGATTTTGGTAATAATAATAACGACCGACGAAATTTGACTATCTATAAAGTGAATCCTCGAAAAGATACTTCAGCAGAGCGTATAACTTTCCATTACGCCAATCAAGAAACCTTTCCTGCTCAGGAAAAAGCGAGAATTTTTGACTGTGAAGCCATGCTTGCCGTTGGGGATAGTTTATATCTTTTCTCTAAGAACCGAGGAGGTAATGAAGCCGTGCAGTTATATGCCTTAAAAGCAGTGGAAGGTAACTATGCATTAATTCCTCAAGATGAAATTCGATTGAAGGCACAGGTAACAGGAGCAGCCCTTAGTCCTGATGCTAAAACCTTTGTATTACTGGCTTATGGTAAATTGTATTTTTTTGATAGCTCTTCTGGGAGAATAAATTTCGACAAGCCTACATATTGTGTCAAAATGCCCCTAAAACAAGCGGAATCGATACTATTTGAAAGCTCTTCTCGTATAATTATTACGAATGAACAGGGTGAAATATGGCAACTTAGTAAGAATTAACAATTCCTTAATATTAAGATAACTAACTTGCAGCAGGTAAAAAAATATTTATGAGCAACATCCTAACAACTTCATCGAACCCTAAGATTTTATTGGTAGATGATGATCCCGACATTATCGAATTGTTAACTTACAACCTTGCAAAAGAAGGTTTTGAAACGGCTTCCGCAGAGGATGGTGTACAGGCATTAGAAGTTGCAAAAACGTTTAAGCCAGACCTTATTCTCTTAGATGTGATGATGCCAAAAATGGATGGTATCGAAACGGCCCGCCAACTTCGTCTGTTACCGAATTTGAAAGAAACGTACATCCTATTCTTGACTGCTCGTGCGGAAGAATATACAGAGGTCGCTGCTTTTGATGTAGGTGCTGATGACTATATTGTGAAGCCGATTAAACCAAGAGCTTTGATGAGCCGCTTAAAGGCTATCTTCCGCCGAGATGCTCAGCAGGTGGAAACCGATGAGAAATTGGAAATCGGTTCGTTGGTAATTAATCGAGTGAATTACACGGTTTTGAATGATGGGCAACCGTTGGTTATGCCTAAAAAAGAGTTCGAACTACTGTACTTTTTAGCGAAACACCCCGACAAAGTATTTGGACGTGATGAATTATTAGAAAAAGTATGGGGAGCGGATGTCTATGTAGTAGAGAGAACGGTAGATGTGCATATTCGTAAATTGAGAGAAAAAATCCCAGAGCAGTATATAAAAACATTGAAAGGAGTGGGGTATATGTTCTCAATTGAGTAAAGAATACTCTTATTTGTTAAAAAAAGGTCTTTTATGTGGGTAACATGAAAGACCTTTTTTGTGTTTAGTCTAAATGGTATGATTTTTTCTGAATATTTCTCGATAATTTCGCACTGGCTAAAACCACCACCGTTCATATACTCGTTCTTCTTATGTTTAAAAATATAGTACAAATCCTTCTCCTTACTGTTTTTGTGTTAATTCGTTGTCACTCTCAAAAGTCACGTCAATTGAATGAACCTGTTAAACGAGAATTTAGAGCGGCTTGGGTTGCTACCGTTGAAAATATTGACTGGCCTAAAAGAGGACAGTATGACCCCACACAACAGAAGAACGATTTTATTCGAATTTTAGATCAACATAAAAAATCGAATATGAATGCCATTGTGGTACAAGTCCGCAATGCCTGTGATGTCTATTATGCCAAAAGCCTTGAACCTTGGTCTGAATTTTTGACGGGTACTCAAGGGCGTTATCCTTATCCTTTTTATGACCCCCTCGCTTTTATGATTGAAGAAACGCATGCTCGTAATATGGAGTTTCATGCGTGGTTTAACTTGAATCGGGTGGTATTGGCTAGAACCAAAAATATTGCTCCAGGCCACATCAGTCGAGTAAAGCCCGAATGGTTGCTAACTTATAATGGACAAAAAATCTTAAACTTTGGTATTCCTGAAGTGCGTGACTATATCGTCAAAACAGTCGATGAAGTGGTGCGGGGTTACGACATTGATGGCATTCATTTTGATGACTACTTTTATCCATATCCTGTTAAAAATGAAGTGATTGCAGACCAAGAAACATTTAATACCTACGGAAGTGGGTTTGCAAGTATTCAGGATTGGCGGAGAAACAATGTGGACTTATTGATTGCTAAAATTTCAGAAACAATTCGTCGCCGCAAGCATTATGTTAAATTTGGGATTAGTCCTTTTCCTATCTGGCAAAATTATAGCAAGGCGAATCCGCTAGGCTCTAAAACACATCCTACAAGTACGACCACCTACCATGAACTATTTGCAGATACTCGCAAATGGTTAGCCAACGGATGGATTGATTACATTGTGCCACAAGTATATTTTGACCGTCAACATCCCAAAGCTCCTTATCAGGTATTAACGGATTGGTGGGCAAAAAATAACTTTGGCCGACATTTGTACATTGGTCATGGCGTATTCAAGAATAAAGAAAACTGGTCAATCAGCGAAATACCAACACAACTTCGGATTGATAGAAAGACAAAAGGAATTACAGGAGCTATGTTTTTTAGTTCAAAAAGTGTGACAGAAAACTATGGAGGTTTTCAAGATACCCTTCGGGCTAATTTTTACCGTTTTCCTGCCATTATTCCTACAATGCCTTGGAAAGATAATGTACCGCCTACAGCTCCTGCGAGAATTGTGTTAAGCACTGCTGCTGGGGTGAATGCACTGGCTTGGCAATACGGCGATATTGCAAGCGATGGAGATGAAAATACGTATTTTGCTTTATATCGCTTTGAAGAGCATGAAAAGGTTTCGACCGACAAGGTTGAAAAACTAATTTATGTCGGTCGAAATAATTACTTTGTTGATACCCGTGCCGATATGAGTCTGGGTTATACCTACCTAGTTACGTCTTTTGACCGTCTGCATAATGAATCTAAAGCCACAACGACGCTGAAGACAACAGCACCCTTGGAAAACTAGAAAATCATGATTCTAGGGGCAATATTGCAACGAATGCCAAAAGAAGTAACAGCGTTGTGATAACTTAGATTAGGAGCTTCACTCATTTGATTTCTATTGATGTGGTGAAGTTCCAAAAACAAATTATGTTTGAGCTGATACGAAAGGCGTACATCTAAAAAGGTCATCGATGTGAAGGCTCCCTGAGCGACGTAGTTGCCATAATTGTCATTTAGGTTGACAAATCGGCTTCTTGTTTCGTAGTCAAGAAGAATGTTTTTCCCCCAGTTACTGTTCCCAACATCTTCTCCATAAACTGCCCAAACGAATGTTCCCACAAGGTTGAGACGACGATTGATTTGGTAGCGAACAATTTGAGATAGTTCTCTGAAATTGGCTCCCAACGGATGTGCTAAGGCCTGATTATAATGCGAATAGTTGATGCCTCCACTTTTGTGACTATACGTGTATGGGCGTGCAACATTGTATTCAATTTGGTAATCAAGATTCGGAATTTGGAAGGCATCAATGTATTTTAATCCTAATTGTAAGGCATTTTTATTTGTCCAAGACCCACGACTTGAAAGGATTTCTTTCATAATAAACTCGTCCAACATCCACTGTCCATATAACGAAAATTGTTTGGCAAAATTCCACTTAAAGTCAACTGCTAACAAGGCATTATCCCCACTACCGTTGAAGGTTTCCACAAAACGATAAAAAATCACAGGATTCAAGTAGTTGAGGTCAAAACCCGAATTACCTCCATTCGTGCTATCTCTTTTGAAGATAATACTCTCTGTAAAACCAATGTTTAGTTTTTTAGAAGCGTTAATACTGAGATGGTGCATCGCCATGTATTTCTTCGGATAGATAGAAATTGGCCCCGTAAATTGTGGATTCGTCAGTTGAGCAAATAGATTCTGATATTGGAATCGTCCAAGATGGGTATTGATTTTTAAGAACAAATAAGGGGCTGAGTTGTCCGACAAAATAGTAGAACGAAAGCCATTACCAATAAAATTCTTATCATGTCCAAATTGAAGGTCGATATTCTTGGTTGCTTGAAAGGTAATGTAAGCTTTAGCTGTGATAAAATCATTGACAAAAGCATCTTGTCGATATTCCTTCACGAGTCCTTCCCCTGGCATCCCTGCAATGCGGTCAATCCCACTTGTGGCATTTTGATTATAAGCATCCACATAATCTCTAACATAATCAGGTACTGCTGTGAGGTTATCGGTCATAAAGGTGTAGAAACCCAACTTTCGATTAATCATTCCTCTAATTTCAATCCCTCTAGTATTGAGAGTCGTCATACTTTTGTTAGTACCGACACCAGCTCCTACCTCAAAATTAAAAACAGGGTTGATATGAATATCAAAGTCTTCGTTATGAGCATTATAGGCATCTGACTTTTTTGAATAGAAAAAGTTCCACAGCTTTTTTTCAGAATTACCTTCTTCGGGAGAAGTCCATTCCCAGTTATCGTTTTGTAAATAATATAAATTATAAAGGTCTTTTTCGTGGTAGTTGAGGCTTGAATCTTTCAGTAGGGTGTCAACAAGGGCAATAACATTTTTGCGAGAATAGGGTTTTACACCG
Source organism: Flectobacillus sp. (assembly GCA_023255485.1). Lineage (GTDB taxonomy): Bacteria > Bacteroidota > Bacteroidia > Cytophagales > Spirosomataceae > JALRIJ01. The sequence continues at coordinate 8,005 of JALRIJ010000056.1, read as the reverse complement.
CTATGAAAAAATGGGATAATTTCACCTGTTTTGATCTCATAACGTTCAAGTAAATGACTGTAATCTTGGTTTAAAGGGCTATTTGTACTTTGAGCGTAGCTGGTACCCACAGCAAGCAGTACCAGACAAATAGTGCCTAGGTTGTATAGGAAAGATTTAATCATAAGAATTAAAGAAAAAAACGTTAGGGATAACCTGATAAAGTAATAACTTCGCAAGTTAGCTATAAAAACTATCTTAACACTAACGGTATTTATTGATACCTTTATAATCGTGTAAATTTTTACAAAATGCCACTAGAAAAGTATTGGGTAGTAATTCTTTCTACCGCTGTTAAATTTTTTATGGGTCCTGCCGCAGGGTTAGGCTTGGGGCTTTCTTGGTTAGAAACGGCTGTGTGTACGATTATTGGCATGATGCTGACCGTGCTTATGTTGGTATTTTTGAGCAATCAACTCAATCAATTGGTACAGTATTTCAGAAAAGGAAAGCCTAAGTTATTCTCCAAACGGACTCGTTTTGCAGTACGATTATGGAAAAAAATGGGGATAATGGGGATTGCCTGTCTAACGCCTCTATTCTTTACGCCTGTTGGAGGAACATTATTAGCATTGAGTTTTAAGGCTAATAAAATTTCAATTATTACGTCGATGTTATTTTTTGCCGTTTTTTGGGGCATAACAATCACGTTTTTGCTGTATCAAATTCCTTTTTTACAGAACTATTTCTTGCATTAATCAATAATGGCTTCAGTCTCTACTGAAGCCATTATTCGTTGCTTATTTCTTCTTCATATAATCGCCACGAGAGAACGACTTTTCTATTAAGCAATAGAGTAAAATAAAGAAGTAACGGCTTCCCATTTCTTTAATCTTCAATTTCGATTCTCCATACTTTCTGTTTGTCCAGCTATTCGGAACAACGGTATAAGTATAACCCCTTACAAATGCTTTTAAAGGCAATTCTACGGTCAAATTAAAGTGTGCCGACATGAATGGCTTAACGCCTTCTATGGTTTCCTTTTTGTAGAGCTTAAACGCATTGGTTGTATCGTTTGTTTTGATACCCGTCAGTAATTTAATGACAAAGTTAGCGACACGGTTAATGTATAATTTTACTTTAGGGTAATCATATACTTTTCCCCCTTTGATAAAGCGACTTCCAAAGACAGCGTCCACATTTTGTTCTAGCATGGTATTATAATATAAAACCAAATCTTCTGGACTATCCGACATATCTGCCATCATTACCGCTACACAGTCACCCGAGAAACGTTCCAAACCATAACGAATGGCATAACCAAATCCATTAGGCCCTTTGTTGGTATAATAAACCAAGGTCGGGATGCTCTTTTGAAGGTCTTTTAATACTTGTTCTGTATTATCTTTTGAATTATCGTTTGTAACACAAATTTCATGTTCGATACCGTGTTGAGATAATGTTTTATATAAAGAATTGAGCGTTTCTGGCAACGACTCCTCTTCATTATAGGCTGGAATTACGACACTTAATTTCATGGGTATGTTTATATTGATAATGCTTGACTAGATTCTACTTTCTGGATGAAATCATGGTATTCTTTTGCAGGAATAAAATGACGTTGCGTACGGTAATTAAGCACGGTGAATAATAAAAACAGCGAACTTAAAAATGCTTGCATGATTACAATAATGGCTGCTGTTACGAGGGTGGTTGCCCAGCCTGGAGACGTATGCTCTGGTGATAATAGTCGCACGATGGTGACGATAATCGCAATCACACCAGCAAAGGCTGTCATCATTAACGAGCCAATTAAGATACGAACCGCTACGGTATCCAAATGGACTGAAACAGCACTCAAACCATGTAAGACCAATGAAACAAAATTCATTTTGGACTTTCCTGCCAAACGAGTTCCTCGCTCAATAGGAATAGAATCGTATGGTAGTTTTGAACGGATTACTCCTCCAGGGAAGTGATTCCAAATTTCAGAAACGTATGCTAATTTCTGTGCTTGAGCAAAAGGAATAATGCTAAAATTTCCAAAAGCAATTGCTTTGCCTGTGAGTAAATCAAACAAGGCTTTATAAACTAAATAACCTATTCGGAATACAATTCCTTCACTTCGTTTTGCTCTTCTAGCAAAAATTATTTTATTCGGAATTTGCTGAGAGGCAAGGTAAAGACGCTCAATATCAGAGGGTTTATCTTCCCCGTCTGAGTCCATCACGAGAATACTTTCAAAGGAGGTTTGGTCAGTCAGATACGATAATCCCAACGCAATGGCTTTTTGATGGCTTACGTTTCTCCAAAGTCGGATAATGGTTAAATCAAACTCCTTAAAACGCTCTGCTTCACAGGGAATAGAAGAACAATCATCTACAATGACGAAGGATAGTTTTTGAAATAATTCCTTAGATACATCTCTTTTTATTTGTTCGAGTAGGAGTTCGAGGGCATCCCAATCGTTATAAAGAGGTATAAGTAGTTTAATCATAATGTTGTATAGACTCGATAAAATCGTCGTTTGTCAAAAATAATAAGGGAGATGAATCCGAATTTTCCTCAAAAATAGTCAAATTAATTCAGATTGACATCGCTTTTGGGTGGTAGTGATACGAACGAAATGATTTTCTTAACATGAAAGTCTGTCAAGGAACTTCCCTAAATTTATCTAGGTCTCTGAACGATACTAGAAGTACTATCGGTATGTATCCTAGGATTCTCATTGGTTAATGCGAGTGGGAAGGTGTATCGCTAAAGGTTTAGGAACAATACAGTAAAATGGAAAAGTCCATCCATACGATTGATGGATGGACTTCCTTGTCTTATTATAATCTGCTAGAGATACCGTCGTGGATTTGCGTTAAGGTTTCTTCTAAACCAAATGTCCAGTTCCATGTTGGGTAATGCTCTTTAAACTTCGTTAAGTCAGAAATATACCAAATGTGGTCACCGATACGGTTGGTTTCAGAATAGCTATAGCTCATTTTGTTACCTGTGATTTTCTCACAAAGCTGAATACCTTCAATCATTGAGCAGTTTGCAAAACGACCACCACCTGCGTTGTATACTTCACCAGCACGAGGGTTTTGGTAGAAATGCCAGAACATATTCACTAAGTCATACGAGTGAATATTATCTCTCACTTGTTTTCCTTTATACCCAAAAATCGTATAGTGGCTACCTGTAATAGCACATTTCATTAAGTAAGCTAAGAAACCATGTAATTGTGTTCCAGAGTGATTAGGTCCTGTTAAACAGCCACCACGGAATACACCAGTTTTCATGCCAAAATAACGGCCATATTCTTGTACTAAGATATCTGCTGCTACTTTAGACGCTCCAAATAGCGAGTGTTTTGTATGGTCGATGCTGTGTAATTCGTCAATACCATTCTTGAAATAAGCATGGCTTTCTGCAATTTCCCAACGAGTTTCCGTTTCAATCAATGGCAAGTAATTAGGGTTATCACCATATACTTTGTTTGTCGATGTAAAAATGAATACGGCTTCAGGAGTATGCAAGCGAGTCATTTCTAGCATATTTAAAGTACCGTTGGCATTAACCGTAAAATCAGTAAAAGGCTCTTTTGCTGCCCAGTCATGCGATGGTTGAGCCGCTGTGTGTAGTACTAGTTTAATATCAGCACCATATTCTTTGAAAATCACCTCAAGCTCTTCTACTTTACGAATATCTGCTTGATAATGCTTGTAATTAGAAAACTGTTCTTCTAAGCGGTTTTTGTTCCAAGCAGTAGAAGCTTCTTCTCCGAAAAAATATTGACGCATGTTGTTATCAACTCCGATAACTAAATCAAATTTATCTGCAAAAAAAGAAACCGCTTCACTACCTATTAATCCTGCTGAACCAGTTACGAGTGCTATATTCATTTTGAATGCTATTATTTGTGTTTTATAATCTAAAGGTAAACTCTATTGTAGGGATTGTATTGCGGAAAAAATATAAAGCGTCACAATTAAATATTGCAACGCTTTATATTTTTGGAAAATACCTAAATTAGACGATTTAGAATCGTATGATTAATTTCCCGCAGCAATACTTGTCGTTGCTGTTGCTTCTGGAGCACCATACAACTTTTCACGAATTTTATTCGCTCTAACTTCGTTTTCAGGCTTTGCTGTATATTTCAATTTAGTTTGAGCAGCAGCACTGTCTGGGTGAACACCATAAACATAAGCATCATCTTCACGAACGTCTTTTTGCTTGATAGTGTTGTTTTTCTGATAATCGCACGCTACTGCTGTAAGGACAACTGCTGCGATGGTTAAGCTATTTTTAAGATTCATTGCTATATTGAATAAAAAATTCGTTTCGAGTATTGACACACAAAAATAGTAGCTGATTTTCAATTAAAAAAGTTTAAATCAATTTCAATGCTTCTTTAAGCAATATTTTGTAGTTCCTTGAATTACAAAGCAGTTGATTTATAAATTAGCCGTAGAAAATCTTACTATAATCCAATTTCTAGCGATTCATAGAAGCTAAAAACTCTTCGTTTGTACGAGTGTGTTTCATTTGTTGTAATAAGAAATCCATCGCTTCCACAGAGTTCATATCGCTCATGTGTTTACGTAATACCCAAATACGTTGTAAGGTCTCTTTGTTCATCAATAAGTCTTCACGACGAGTACCCGATGCTGGAACATCAATCGCTGGGAAGATTCTACGGTTGGCCAACTTACGATCTAATTGTAATTCCATGTTACCCGTACCTTTGAATTCTTCAAAGATAACTTCATCCATTTTAGAACCTGTATCAATCAAGGCGGTAGCTATGATTGTCAATGAACCTCCGTTTTCGACGTTACGAGCCGCCCCAAAGAATCTTTTTGGTTTGTGTAAGGCATTGGCATCAACCCCACCCGATAGGATTTTACCTGATGATGGTACAACGGTGTTATAAGCACGAGCTAAACGAGTGATAGAGTCCAATAAAATCACCACATCGTGTCCACATTCAACCATACGTTTTGCTTTTTCAAGCACAATGCTGGCAACTTTTACGTGGCGTTCTGCTTGCTCATCGAAGGTCGAAGCAATTACTTCGGCACGTACACTACGTTGCATATCAGTCACCTCTTCTGGACGTTCGTCAATTAACAAAATCAACAAGTAAACTTCTGGGTGATTTTTAGAGATGGCATTGGCAATTTCCTTCAACAAGACGGTCTTACCTGTTTTCGGTTGTGCCACAATCATACCACGTTGTCCTTTCCCGATAGGAGCAAAGAGATCAAGGATACGAGTTGAATATTGGTCAGGACGGGAAGAAAGGTTTAGTTTCTCGTCTGGGAATAAAGGCGTTAAATATTCGAATGGAATACGGTCACGAATTTCTTCAGTTGTTTTACCATTGACTGATTCAACACGGAGTAATGCAAAATATTTTTCGCCTTCTTTCGGTGGGCGAATGGCTCCACGAACGGTGTCTCCTGTCTTTAGTCCAAATAATTTAATTTGCGAAGGCGATACATAAATATCATCTGGCGATGCCAAATAATTATAATCTGCCGAACGTAAGAAGCCGTAACCACCATCTTGCATGATTTCAAGTACTCCTTCGTTTTCGATGATACCGTCAAATTCACGAATAGCTTGATTGTAGATTGGTTTTTTAGGAGCACTTACAGGGGTGTTATTTCTAGGATTTTCTTGACGAGTTTCTTTAGGAAGTACATCATTTACAAGGTCATCGGTTGTGATAAATGATGTGTCAATTTCAAATTCGTCTTGAATATCGTCAGGAATATCAATAATGATTGGGTCTTCGTCAAAATCAAAACTAAGGTCTTCTACTATTTCTTTCGCTGTTTTCAAGGGTTCTTTGGCAACACGAGGAGCAACAGTACTAGCAGGCTTGGCCGCAGTAGGTTTGCTCGTTGCTGGGGACGCCGACGCATCTATATCTTGCTTTTGGATACGCTGTCTCTTGGGTCTTTCCGATTCGCTACCAGTCGTATCTTTTTTGATCTTTCTTTCTGGTTTATTTTCCATGATATTGTTGTTTGCAGGTGCGTCTTTGGTAGGTGGCGTTAGTGCCTGCTTGTCAAGTATTTTATAGATGAGCTGTTGTTTGGGTAGGTCTTTGAATTGATTAATCTCAAACGCCTCTGCTATTTGTCGAAGCTCCGACACAAGCTTCATTTCTAGTTCTTCAATGTTATACATACGAAAATCAATGTTTGAGGTGCATTTGCATAGCAAAGCCCTCGAAAATTATTTATGTGGTGGTTATTTACACAGGCACTCTAACAAAATTTATACACGTAAAATCAAATTTTGGAAATCTTGATATGAGATGGAAGATGAATGTTAAGCAGTTGTCATCCAGAGGCCTAACCGAAGAATATCACGGACACGTGATTTGTACTGCAATGATAACGACTTACTTTGAAAATATCAAATATTATGATGGCTTTTTTGAAAAAAAACATCTTTGAAGCGAAAGAGAGAAACTACAGAAGAGGAAAGCATACCTACACTCAATAAGACTATACGTTTAGTATCTTGAGTGAGGTATGCCCTTGATTTTATGCGAATTGATACACCTCAGGCGATTCTTGTAGGAAAGATAAATCAAGCTGAATACTTGCAACATATTCTTCTTCTAACAAGTTTGCCCATTCTTGGAGGTAGAGAACAACGTCATCTCTAAAGTTATGACGTAACTGATTGCGTCGCTCTGGGCTGATACGAGCCTGTACTCGTTTATCCGATAGACGCTCTAAGTGCTGTAAATCACTGGTAGTGAGTCCATGATTAAGCATATCTGCTATCAATAAATCCATGGGTAAGCCACTGGTTGGACAAAACTCTTCTACTTGTTCTCGCCAATCGCCACGTCCTTGCATGGCAAATTGATGAATTTCGGCTTTGGTTAATTTAGTGAGTTCTTGAGCAAGGTTACCACAGTTACAACTCCCCATGTGCCCCCATTGATAAGGCGTTTGTTGATTTGCTAATTTATTCGCTGTGCGGCGAAGAGCGTCGATTAGTTCAATACTTGGATGTGCCATCGTCGTGTCTGTTTTATGTAAAGCTTAATGTGTTATATGCTAGTTGATTATGCTATTTTTTGCTTAAAATAAACTCTTCTGATACGCTACAAGAGCTATGTTTGTTATAGGGCTCAACTTATGATTCTTGCCTACTAAACTTTTTGTTTTCTTTTTTGTTTTGGCAAATAATAATAAAAATTGAGCCAGAAACAAGAAGCTTTGCTTAAACGATAAAACCGTATAAATTTATAAGAAGAAAGGACTATATTTGAACTTTAAGTTAGGGCTTAAGATACAATATTACAAGAGCTATAACTTAAAAAAATCCCAATTAACGCATTCTATAAAAATAACGATTACCATGAAAAGACGTACTGCTATTAAACAAGTAGCCTTTACTTTGGGTGGCTTAATGACGCTACCAATTTGGGCAAAAGCTTGGTCAGCAACGGATGTCCAGTCTCAACCATTTTTAACCGCTACACAAGATACTCTGTTAGCGGAATTGGTAGAAACGGTGATTCCAGAAACTAATACACCTGGGGCAAAGTCCTTGGGGGTACACCAACTCATTCAAACCATTGTGGCAGATTGTTATGCAAAACCTGAGCAAGAAAAATTGAAACAGGGGATTTTATCTGCCGACCAATTGGCTAATCAATTGCATGGAAAGGGCTTTATTGCTTGTGATGTCAATCAACGTTTGGCAGTGCTAAAAGCAATGGAGTCTTCTAGCGATAATGCTCAGAAAGAGTTCTATGGCTTGTTGAGAGGCTTGACAATTAACGGCTATATGAAGTCGGAATATTACTTAACTAATATCGCAAAATTTGAGTTCGCACCTGGACATTTCTATGGCTGTGTTCCCGTTAAAAAATAAAAAGACATGGCTAATTTTAATATAGATTACGTAAAAAATGCTACCTACGATGCCATCGTGATTGGCTCTGGAATTAGTGGCGGTTGGGCTGCTAAAGAACTGACTGGAAAAGGATTGCGTACCC
>JALRIJ010000569.1 GCA_023255485.1 Flectobacillus sp. | reverse complement strand
GGGGTAAACTCTATGCAGGACACTGATAAGGTTAGCCTGAAACTTTACCAGGAACAGAAGAACTTTCAAGAACACATAAAGAAACAAAGACAGAAGATCAAGTGAAGATGAAGAGACTCCACCAAGGGAGCGGAGTGAACAGTGGATAAGTTTACTGAAGTGAGAGAACAAGTTGTGAGGATGCAGGTAAACCTTATCAGTACTGTGGTAAAGTCTATGCAGGACTGTGGGTAAAGTTAGCCTGAAATGTGGATAAGCTTTGTACTGATCACAACAGTCACAGAGAGTGTGAGAGTTGTGAAAATGACAAGTCTTTCACTCACACACTCAGTGAAAGTCACAATAGTTTCAATAGAAAAAGATGAAGTGATGAGACAATGCAGAAGGAAGTAGCCTGAACTCTGATAAGGTTAGCCCAGAGACAGCACAAAGCAAGCAAAAGTAACCAGAAAACATGGAAAGTTATCGAGAAAAGCGGGGAGAACCGTTTCACAAAGTAGTCGTTATTCTGCTGAGAGTGACAAAATCACCCCAATAGGTCTCTGTCTTGAGCCATAACATGTAAACCACAGAACGAAACACACACATTCGAAGATCCTCCCCATCTCCCCCCGATTCCCGCCCTTCTCCCCGCACTCCTCCATGAATCCCCCTCGTTCCCACCCCAAACAACTCCCTCATCTCACTCATACAACACATCTTCACGCAACATTCACATGAACACTCCATTTCAGTATGGACATCACGGATCTTGACTCTCCATGATGCGCGGCCGAATGCCACCCATACAACGTTCTCAAGTACCCTCATGCAATGGTGAAGATGTGTTCGGATTGGTATATCTCCCAGTGGTTGTTGAGAAAAGTGCATGAATGTGTCGTGTTACAACATGTGATTTTTGTCGACATTCGAGTTGATTTCTCAC
>JALRIJ010000568.1 GCA_023255485.1 Flectobacillus sp. | reverse complement strand
CCCCAAAACCCCAAAACCCCTAATTATTGGTCAATTTAAATAAAATCATATTAATGAACTTTAATCTTGCTAGATTGATGCCACAAATTTAATTATGAAGCGAGGCATCTCTGACTTTTTGACAACATCCACGTTTTCCTTAACAAAATTTGTAAAGAATCGATTTAAATATTCCCAACCTGGGTTTTCGATTCCATGTGACTTTAGGATGAGAGTCAAGAAGTTACATGCCTCAATTTTATCAAGAGCACCAGACTCGTCATGATCGTAACTGCTCCAATATTTCTTGATCTAACTGTTCACGTACTCTGGCTGCAGAAGTTCTGACACTCTCTCAGGACCGTCTTGGTGAGACTCATCTACTTCACGGATTGAGTCTTTTATTCTGGTTGCTGCCATTTGGTGTTTTGAGTTTTTGCCAGATGTTATAAGCACGTCATTCGATTCATGTGGACCTTCTTCAAAGTGGTAGTGTGAGAAAGTAGAGCTCTCTGGTTTCATCTGCAGATCGTTGCTTGCCAGTTCGTTGCCCTCAACCACCGACTAGTGGCCTTCATTCTTCTCAAGCAACATCTTTTCTGTCTAGTTGTTAGGAATGCTCATGTTCCTGCCTGGCTAGTACTTTCTCTTTTTGTTTTGAGTGGAAGGACTATGAGGCACTACTTCAGGAACCTTTATTTCCTCGACTTTCTGCTGAATAGGTGGAGCAACTGTGAATTTGTAGTTGTGGAACTGCTGATTAGGCATTTTCTCTTTCTCTGCTTCATCCTGCTGCTGGTCGTGCTGTGACATCATCCTAGGCGTATAAACTTAAGAGTTTGTTGTAGGGCTGCTTTATTCTTATTTAAAGAACTTTATATCCTAATTAATAGGTGTAGTTGGAGTTGAAGGGACTTTGTGTGCAGGAGATGCGCTTTTGTCAAGCACAGTCTTCT
>JALRIJ010000567.1 GCA_023255485.1 Flectobacillus sp. | reverse complement strand
ACCAGACCACAGTCAAATTTGAATTCAATAGTGCAGGTCTAAAAGAAAGGAGGTGACCTTTGGGCAAACAGCATTTTCAAATGTCTTGAAGGCACAGCTCTCAACAAAGTTACCCTGAAGCAATACCAACAAGTGACTCAGAGCACGTCTCTCACTGTGCTTTCAACATCATACGAAATTCCAATTCAAAGTCAAAATGTTTTCTTAAATTCAGTTTCAGAAACAAAGAGAATGCAGTCGGCAAAGAAGAGCAATTCTAGGTATGCAGAGATAATGTCAGGCATCCGCACTAAATGCGGATCTACAAATCGGAAAGGGGGACATAACACGCCTATAAACATGAACAGGGAAGACGATATGAATCTGTAAAACATGTTTAACTCTGGCTTTACAGACGAATTCAATTCGATTCGTTCCCCGCCATACCTTAGAGATGAAGTTTCCTCCTCAAAAGAAACGCAAAGAATCCGAGACCAAATCAAAGCTTAAGCAGCTAACGACACTGAAATGCAGAGATTGGAAAACATTCACTCATTCAACTCTGACCGCACATTCGTGTTGCCATAGAACCTTAACCCGCCGTCATAGCAGTCTAGCGTCAACCCAACTCCGATCAAGTCTTTTGAAGAACCCAGACTCCCTCGGTCTGAAGAGTAAGTCTTTGTCTCGGATGTCAAGTCCCTAGAACTTCAGTACACTTTGTCCAAAGACCCTATAAGTACCACTAAAAAAAGTGAGCTGCCGATTTCGCCAATTTCTGGCTCTGGCAGCAGCAAAAAGCAAGGGGGATCAAACAAAAGTTCAATTTTGATTTGTACGGAGAACTTGGACAACAATTGCTAGCTCCGAATTTAATCTCCAGAGTAAACATCAAATTTCTGTATTTTAAACAATAACTCGGTAATCCTTGTTTAAAACTAGCCCCAATCGGCACGGG
>JALRIJ010000566.1 GCA_023255485.1 Flectobacillus sp. | reverse complement strand
TAAAAGAATTAAATCACCCGTAAAAATATTTTCCATTACTTTAGATTTAAATGAAAAGAAAATTGGGTCGGATTGTCCGACCCCTATTTCTTATTTTACTTCTTCGTGAGAAGTTGGTTTTTCTACATCTGAATTTAATTCAGTTGCGTTTACCGGTGCACCTGATACAGTTGAATCGGTAGATACTGCAGTAGTGTCAGCTTGAACCGCTGTTGAGTCAGTTGTTTGATTTGAGGTCGACTCTGAACCACAAGCTGCTAGTGTAAACATTACACCAAGAGCCAAAATAAATGTTACTTTTTTCATATAAAGTAAATATACAAAATATTAATGAGAAAACAAAATCCAATAAAAAACCCCAACGAGCTGTCGGGGTTTTAAGGTCTTTCGGTGGGTTCAACCCCACTTACTTATGAAAAAAACGAAAAGGTAATCGACAAAGAGAACCTCTGAGAATATAAATATATATGTTTTTAACAAAAAGTAAAGTATTTATAAGATTTTTTTAATTTCAACCATTAAATCGTTAGCTAATTCAATATGACCAACTTCACCGTAATGAAAATCATCAACATCACCGTTAGTTTCTTCCTTAACACTTTTGTACTTTTTAAAGGGTAGTAATAAATCATAAAATTTATTTTCGTAAATGTTTGTTCCGATTTTATCTGTCGGCTCAACCCAAGTCCAATGAAAATTATATGGAGATTTATTTGATTTATTGATTACGTTAATGTAGTCAATTAATTCGTCCCAATAAATTGAATACGTTGATCTATTAATAGTGATATCGTTTAAAGTATCAATCGATACGTCGATAAATTCCTCCATATACGGTGCAACGGCAATTATCACATCATAAAAATCATTACGTTTAGAGGCAATTCTAAATCTTATTGGTTGTGTCCACCCAAAAACGACAATATCGTCCGATTTTATTTT
>JALRIJ010000565.1 GCA_023255485.1 Flectobacillus sp. | reverse complement strand
TTTTACACGACCAAAAATTATGAACGAATTGGCTAAACAAGGTTTCAGCCAATCGTATACGTATTTTACATGGAGAAACACAAAAAGTGAATTGACAGAGTATGTAACCGAGTTAACGCAATCGGATCAAAAAGAATTTTACCGTCCTAATTTCTGGCCAAATACTCCCGATATTAATCCGTTTGCCTTGCAAAGTGGTAACGAGTCGGTGCATTTACAAAAGTATTTTTTGGCAGCTACTTTGAGTTCTAGTGTTGGAATTTATGGGCCGGTATTTGAATATCGTGTTTGCGAACCACAGGCTCCTGGAAAAGAAGAATATCTGAATTCTGAGAAATACGAGTTTGTGAAATGGGATTGGAATCAGCAAAATAAAATAACCACTTTAATCACTCGAATCAATTTCATAAGAAAACAGCAAACTTCGTTACAACAAACTAATAATATTGTTTTTTGCGATACCAATAACGATCAAGTATTGGCCTATTATAAGTTTGATGATGAGAAACAAAATGAAACTTTGATGGTAGTGAATTTAGACGCATTTAATACCATTCAAACCACGATTAGAATTCCTGTAGAACATTTGGGAACAACCCAAATTCAGGTTACAGACTTGATAACGGGTAATACATATTTTTGGAATCAAGAATGGAATTTTATAGAACTTTCTCCAGAACTACCTTTTCATTTATTTAAAATTCAGCGATAATGAAAGAAAATAAAATCAACGAAGACGAATTTCAAAATCCATTTGTTTTTAAAACAGATTGGAAGAATGCCTTTGACGACGAAGAATTTATAAAAGTTTTTTCGTCAGATATTTTAGAAAACTACATCATCAATAAACGTTGGTATGGGGGTAAGGCAAGTACTTTGAAATACATCGAAGTCGTTGATTCTTTCAAAATCACATCAAAGAATAACAACTATTACGGAGTGTT
>JALRIJ010000564.1 GCA_023255485.1 Flectobacillus sp. | reverse complement strand
ATAAGAAATACAACCCGAACAAATTAACCAATCTCTACAAAAGCGAATTGGGAAAAACCTATGAGCTGTGGTCGTCGTTTGATGATGTTGAGCTCACAGAAGCGGCAGACAAATTGAAAGCCTTGGGTGCAAATGGTCGGCAAGCAATCGAGGGTATGTACTCATATTTTGATGGCGATTTAATCGTGCCGATTTTGTGGGATTTGATGGTTGATGACATGGCGTTTTTTGTGGGCATGGATTCGTATTACTACCACCAGGATGATCCAAGTGACATCAAAAGCTCGGCGGTGCAATTCAATGTGCCAAGCATGACTTATGATCAGTTCAAACTCGGTGGCAGTGAGGCGAAAGTGGTTGATGAGCATGGTTTTAAGCGTCGATGGCATGGCTTGGAGAAAGAAACGGACGATGTTCACCAGCCGTTTTTAGATAAGGGTTACAAGCTGTTTAAGTGTATGTGCTACATGAAAGCAGATGTGAAGTTTAAAAACTTTGAGGCTTACAACAAATTTAAAGCAGAGCGTGTGGTTCGCGGTATGCATCGGAAGTATCACTTACAGGAGCAGGCAGCATGAGTGAGCAAGAAAAAGAAGTTGAGCAAGAAGAAGTGCAAGAGCTGGAAGTCTTGGAAATGATCGATGTGAGTCCGAATTGCGAGGTGATTGAAAAATGATTGGAATGAAAAATGACAAGAGTAAGCCAAGAGCATCACTTCTGCCTAAAGGCACTTTAAACGCTGTAATTCGCGTTTTGGAGTTTGGGGCTACAAAGTATAGGGAAAACAATTGGAAGCATGTTCCTGATGCAAAGACGCGTTATTACGATGCAATGCACAGGCATATTGACGCTTGGTGGGGTGGTGAGCAGAAAGACCCTGAAACTGGTGAGCATCATTTAGCCCATGCGACATGCTGTGCAATGTTTTTGATGTGGCTTGATTTTAATGG
>JALRIJ010000563.1 GCA_023255485.1 Flectobacillus sp. | reverse complement strand
ATGAAAGTAGTTGTAGATACTCCAGAAGAGTATAAAAAATGGTTAGCTCAACAAACTACTCTTGTTAATGAAGTTAAAGCTTCATTAGAACAACCTGCAGAAGGTGAACCAGCTGCAGAGGGAGAGGCTAAAGGAAATGATACTGTAGCGGCTGCTAAAGTTGCTATGAAATAATTATTAAGAAAATTTAAAGTATAATATATGTCAGCAGAAGGTCACGATCACGCTCACGATCACGAACACGAACACCACCATAAAGAGACATTCATTACTAAATACATCTTTAGTATTGATCACAAGATGATTGCTAAGCAATACCTTATCACAGGTATTATTATGGGGATTATTGGTATTGTCATGTCTTTACTTTTCAGAATGCAGCTTGCATGGCCAGAAGAGTCTTTTAAAATATTCAATGTTTTATTAGGTGATAAATTTGCACCAGAAGGTGTAATGGCTAATGATGTTTATCTTGCATTAGTGACAATCCATGGTACTATCATGGTATTCTTTGTATTGACTGCTGGATTAAGTGGTACTTTTAGTAACTTACTTATTCCACTTCAAATTGGTGCTAGAGATATGGCATCAGGATTTATGAATATGATTTCTTACTGGTTGTTTTTCTTATCAGCAGTAGTAATGATTATTTCTTTATTCGTTGAGTCAGGACCTGCATCAGCTGGATGGACAATTTATCCTCCTTTAAGTGCTTTACCACAAGCTATTCCTGGTTCAGGAACGGGTATGACTCTTTGGTTGGTATCTATGGCTATTTTCATCGCATCATCTTTAATGGGATCTTTGAACTACATTGTTACTGTAATCAACTTAAGAACTAAAGGAATGTCTATGACTAGACTTCCTCTTACTATCTGGACATTCTTTATTACTGCTATTATTGGGGTACTTTCTTTCCCAGTGTTATTATCTGCAGCTTTATTATTGATTTTCGAT
>JALRIJ010000562.1 GCA_023255485.1 Flectobacillus sp. | reverse complement strand
TTCAGGAAGGTTGTCCTTACTCCGACTTAGCAGAACAAAGGCTGGCTGGCATGTATTGACGACATTTAGCCTAACAGAAAGTCCTGCTATTTACGAAAATCAGACCATCGTCAGTAGAAGTATGTTCGCCACGATTAGCACGGGTTTAAAGCTTAAACCTAGCGAAAACATTTCCCTTGATATGGATTTTCAAAGTTTATACACAGGACAATTAAGCACGAACAACGGTACTTGGAGAACGCTAATCAATCTAAAATCGGAAATTGAATTAAGTTATCGTACCTACTTAGACCTCATTTTAGACTTGAACCTAAATACCAATACCGTCGGAAAAAACGTCAATTACCCGCTGTGTGAAGTAGCTTTGAGTCAATATGTCCTTAAACGGAATGCCATAAAGCTCACCCTAAAAGCTCGTAACCTTTTTGATGTAAAAAATCTCTTTGAAAGTTACTCTTTTGGAAATGCACAATACCAGTATTTCTATAATCAGATACCTCAGTTTTTTGTACTATCGAGTACGTTTTATGTAGAAAAGTGGGCAAAGAAGACAAAGTAAGGAGGAAATAAGTTTTACGCTGTTGAATTTAAAAGAACAATCAACGAGTTAAAACTCGTTGGCCCACATCGCCAAAAAAATACGCTTTGTCGCCAAAGAAGTGAATGATATAGCTTTCTGTTTGTTGATAAAAAAAGTTTGCTTATGTTTACTTCAATTACAGGATGGATATTTGACCACTTGGAGACATTCTATGAACAACATACATAATCAGGCAAAAAAACTTTCTAATACTTTTTTGCACCTTATCTTTTGGATTTGCTTTTTGGCATTACCCTATTTATTTAGAGTCATGTCGGTTGCTCAAAAGGAAGACCGCCCGCCGATGCACCGTTTCCCTAAAGGAATACACAATGTACCTCCGCCTAGTGGAGGACTACATGACTTCACTATCTTTTTC
>JALRIJ010000561.1 GCA_023255485.1 Flectobacillus sp. | reverse complement strand
AGAATGCTTAGAGAAAATCAAGGAAGTGTTGTACGAAGACCATTGGGACGAATCTGATGTACAATCGGATTACTTCAACTGTAGTTGGTACATTGCTATTCACATCGGTCGTTACGACAAACCCTATAAGGTGATTTAATCATGAAAACTAAACTGAAGCCATTTGATCTTGAAGCTGCACTGAATGGTGCTGCTGTTACAACCAAGTCAGGACATGAAGTAGCAGAAGTGTTCTGCTATAGGTCTTTCAAAGGTAAGCAAGTTATTGCCGTAATTAACTGCATTCCTAGACTATTTACTCAAGATGGGAAGTACATCGAAAATGACTGCACTGGATTTGATTTAGTTATGAAACCACAACAAGTAACTAAGTGGGTAAACATTTACTCAACAAAGAGTGGATACCTAAGTTGTGGTGGTGGCTTGTTCGATACAAAAGAAGAAGCACTAGAATGTTTGGAAGATTCTATTGACACAATCCAAATTACTTTCGAGCTATAACATGACTCCTAAAACCAAAACCATCCTGCGTAACATCTTGATTGCTCCTGCAGTGCTGCTAATCCGAGTACCGGTTATGATTAACTACAACATCAGCAAGTGCTTTGTTGATCTTGTTGAGAAGTACGAGCATGTGATTCCTGGGTTTGAGGCTGTGAAGAAGTAAGAAAACTAAGACCTCTCTGGTGAAAGCTAGGGGGGTTTTGTTGTATAATCTTAGCGTTAACTTAGAGCATAACCATGCAACTCAAACTGTCAAACAAACTCAGCGATCTGTTATGTGAAGTCAAAGCACAGTCAGATCAATCTTTCAACAAACTAATAGAAGAAGCTGTTATGTTGCTTGCGACTAAACACAATGTAATCCAAGAAACAAAACCTCTAGTTGAGGAAGCTAATGAAAACACAACAAACACAAGTACCTGAAACCAGTTTAGAAGAACCAGAACCTAAAGTAGAGCTA
>JALRIJ010000560.1 GCA_023255485.1 Flectobacillus sp. | reverse complement strand
CTTGAATTTACGGTTGCTGTGCCAGGCGTTCTTGCTCCCAACGATCCTAAAGCATCTTTCGGATAGCAATCCTTTCTGCTTAAATGAAGGATATTTGATGCTTCATGTCTTCTAATTAAGTTGTGTATTTAAACTGCTCTAACATAATATACCTTTCAGTCAAATCGATACAAATCCGACCGGCTTCGTTGTACAGAGGTCCTTTAAACGGACGATAAATATAATTTTTGGCAATCTGTGAGTGGTTTTTATAGTAGTTGTTGCCAACGCACGGGATCGGAATTTAGTAGCTCGCTTTTTTCTCCAACCTGTAACCAAAAGCATCCTAGCGCTAGTGGCCAACGATTGTCCTGTCGACGCCATTTCGTTTGGCTGCAGTCTTCGTAAGCTTTGCGGCAACTTCCTTCAATCGGTAGGTGTGAGTCTCTGGGTGATGCTCTTTCATAAACTTCATGAATCCCAGCAGGCCAGAGAAGTGCACTGAAAAATGGTCATCGTGGACCGGTGCCACTCTGTCCAGCTAAAAATTATCCTGAGCAAGTTTGTGGTCCTCAGTGAACTTGTGCAAACGGAAGGCTTCAGTCTCTGCGACCACGCGTTGTGCATCACTGTTGCCTCTGAACACGCGCTCATGTTCTTCCCCCAACATCTCTTGATTGCGTTGAGTTTCAAACCGCCAACGGTTCTGATCCCTCTCTTATTGCTATTTTAGTTTTCTTATCAAATTTGGATCTTGACTTGGATCATACTATACGTAGTCTATCTGTTCCTACAGGTGCTGCTGTGACATTTGCTGAAGGATTGGGGAGCTCTCTCCTTATTCATTTTCATCCATTCCCCTGTCTTCCATACCACCTTCTGATGCATTTTATTTAAGCTCGTTGTACATAGAATTTCTTGAAGTAACCTAGGTAGTTTTCATTTTGTAAAATAATTAATCAAAATAAAATATATTCATTTTTTTGGGGTTTTGGGGTTTTGGGGG
>JALRIJ010000055.1 GCA_023255485.1 Flectobacillus sp. | reverse complement strand
GGAAGGTAGTGTTTGTAGAAAAACGCTCGAACATCATCCATCGTAGCCTCTTCGATATGAGCAATCTCTTTACCGATGGTTGCCCATTTATAAGGGTGCGTCGTGTAGGCAAGTGGGCGAAGTTTCAACCAAACATCGCCATAAGGTTGATTCAAATAGCGTTGTTTGAACTCTTCGATTACTACTTTTTGTTGTGTTTCTAAGACCTTAGGGTCAAAAGAAAGCGATAGCATTCGATCTGATTCTAACCAAAATGCAGTCTCTAAATTGACCGATGGCAAGGTGATATAATAGTTCGTTACATCAGGAGAGGTGAAGGCATTGTTTTCGCCCCCAACTAATTGCAGCGGTTGGTCGTAGGCAGGAATATTTTTTGAGCCGCCAAACATTAAATGCTCAAAAAGGTGAGCAAATCCCGTTTTTTGCTCGTCCTCATCACGTGAGCCAACATTATACACTATATTTACGGCTGCGATAGGCGTAGAATGATCTTCGTGAACATAGACATTTAGTCCGTTGTCTAAAATAAAATGTGCGTAACTTATCATGATTTTGTCTTTTCTGTGTTCAGTGAGCCACTTCTTTATTTAACACGAATTTGTTTGTAAACGTTTTACGAATATTCGTAATAAAGAGAAGCTATTGCCTAATAATTTCCTAAAAGTACATAATAAAAAAATAGATGAAAAATAAACTACTCGTAGTCCTGCTCCTTGGAATGAGTATCATTTCCAAAAAGACTCATGCTCAAATACTTAGTGATGCTTCGGTAAGACAACAGATTCAGTTGGGCTTGGAGAAAATGTATTCTTACGATTTTAAAGAATCGGCAGAAGTTTTTGTACGTATTAAAAATAAGTATCCACAGCACCCTGTGTTTTATACCTTAATGGCCTTACAAACAGAATTACAGTATTTCCCACTGAAAGATTATCCTGCCCAACAACGTAATTATTTGGCTTACTTAAACCAAAGTAGGGCGTTGTCGGAAGCGATGCTCGAAAAGAATGAAAACGATATCGAAGCCAACTTCTTTGAGTTAGCGACGCTTGGTTATTTAGCTGCGTTAGATGCCGATAATCAGGAGTTTATGAAGGCAGTTGGTGTTGCCAAAAAAGCATACGCTCATTTGAGAAAGGGCTTAGAGTGGACGGAAAAGCAACCTGAATTCTTGTTCTCTTCTGGAATTTATAATTATTACCGAATTGAGTATCCAGAAACGCATGCGTTGATTAAACCCTTTATGTTTTTCTTTGCAGACGGAAATAAAAAACTGGGTTTACAACAATTAGATTTGGCCACGAAGAAAACCGTCTTTGTAAAAACAGAAGCGACTTTTTATGCAGGATATGTGTATGTAAAGTACGAAGGAAACCCCGCCAAAGCCCTCAGTTATAACTCCATTCTGATAGAAAAATACCCTGATAATACGCTTTTCCAAATGCAACGAGCAGAATTATTGACCGCTTTAGGGCGATTTGAGGAGGCAGAAAAATACATTGCCTCGTTGACTAAACAGAAAGGAATGATGTTTCAGTGTGCGGGGGCAATTTTTAAAGGCTTAATCGAAGAGAAGCAGAAAGATGATAAAACCGCAGAAGCTTATTTATTAAAAGGAGTGAGAATTCCTTATGATGAACGCTTTACAAAGGATTATCATGCCTTAGCATACATGGCTCTAGCCCGTATTGCTCGCAGAGAAGGAGATCAGGCAAAGGCTAAAAGTTATGCTAAACAAGCTAGTAAAATAGCAGAATATAAAACTACTCTAGCAGAAGCAAAAGCATTTTTGAAGTAGTACAAAGGAAGGCTATGCTACAAATTGTAGGAGAAAATCGTAACTTTGAGCATAAAAGGGGTATTTTTCGGAGAAAAACAAGTGGATTCCTTTTTCCGAAATAATTCAACTTATTTTTACCTTACATATCAATCAGTAGGATAACGTCTAAGGCTAATCAATGGCCTATTTAATTGTTCCAAAGAATGGATTTACGAGATAAGAAAGTATTAGTAACAGGGGCTGATGGATTCATCGGTAGTCATTTGGTTGAAAAATTACTCGAAGAAGGTTGTCAAGTAACGGCTTTTGTGTATTATAATTCTTTCAATTCATGGGGGTGGTTAGATACACTCCCGAAGGAAACATTGCAGAAAATCACCGTCATTACGGGAGATATTCGTGACCCACATGGGGTAAAAAATGCGATGAAGGGTATTGAAGTGGTTTTCCATTTAGCCGCACTTATTGCGATTCCATACAGTTATCACTCGCCCGATACGTACATTGATACGAACGTGAAGGGAACGTTGAATATCGTACAGGCAGCTCGTGAATTAGGTACAGAGCGAGTGCTAGTGACCTCAACATCAGAGGTTTATGGAACTGCTATGTATGTGCCAATTGATGAAAAACATCCGAGACAAGGACAGTCGCCTTATTCGGCTACCAAAATCGGAGCAGATGCCATGGCAGATTCGTTTTATAGAAGTTTTAATGTGCCTATCAGCATTGTTCGCCCTTTCAATACTTATGGCCCACGTCAGTCGGCAAGGGCGGTTATTCCAACGATTATTACGCAATTATTGAATGGGAAAACAGAAATTAAATTAGGTTCATTGCATCCAACTCGTGAGTTATTGTTTGTAAAAGATACGGCAAAGGGTTTTATCGAAATTGCAAAATCAGACAAAACAATCGGGCATGAAGTGAATATCGCTATGCAAGAGGAAATCACGATTGGCGATTTGGCTCAAAATATCATCAATCAAATCAATCCTGATGCAAAAATCATTACGGATGAAATTCGATTAAGACCTGAAAAAAGTGAGGTAGAACGTTTGTTTGGTTCAAATCAAAAAATAAAAGAATTAACAAACTGGCAACCTGATTATACCCTCGAAAGTGGTATTGCCGAAACGATTCAGTGGTTTTCTAACAAAGCAAACTTGTCACAATACAAAGCAGACATTTATAATATATGATTCCTCTTTCAGTCCCCAACCTTGCTGGCAATGAGTGGGAATACATCAAAGATTGTTTAGATACCAACTGGGTTTCTTCGGTTGGAAGCTACGTCAACCGCTTTGAACAAGCATTGGTCGATTTTACGGGAGCAAAATATGCCATTGCTACTTCCAATGGAACATCGGCATTGCATATTTCCCTGCAACTGGCGGGGGTTCAACAAGGAGATTTGGTCATTGTACCAAACATTACCTTTGTGGCAACCGCTAATGCTGTTAAATATACAGGAGCAAGTCCGCTTTTGATAGACATTGATGCCGACACGTGGCAACTGGATTTAGATTTACTTGAAAAATTTCTAAGCAACGATACCCAAGTGATTGAGGGTGAAACCTATCATGTGGGAAGTCAAAAGCGAATTAAAGCCATCATGCCTGTGCACGTCTTGGGTAATATGTGCGATATGGAGCGGTTGGTCGAGATTGCTAATCGCTTTCATTTACAGGTGGTAGAAGATTCAACAGAAGCTTTGGGAAGTACCTTTAAGGGGAAACATGCAGGTACGTTTGGACTCTTTGGAACAAGTAGTTTTAATGGGAACAAGATTATCACAACAGGTGGCGGAGGAATGATTTTGACCAATGACGAAAACTTGGCAAAACGTGCAAAGCACATCACCACCACTGCTAAGGCCGATGCATACGAATATTTTCACGATGAAGTAGGATACAACTACCGTTTAGTGAATATTTTGGCAGCAATGGGCGTAGCTCAAATGGAGCAATTACCTGCTTTTTTGATTAGAAAAAAAGAAATTGCCGACTTATATAATACCGCCTTGTTGAAAATCGAAGGAATTATTCCTCAACAAATCACCGAAGGAGTACATGCCAATCATTGGTTATATACCGTAAAAGCTCCTAGACAAAAGGAATTATTAGCGTTCTTGGGTGAAAATGGTGTGCAAGCTCGTCCATTTTGGGTTCCTATGAATCGCTTACCATTTATGTCGGAAGAAGTTTACATTACGGAGCACGATGTAGCGGGTAATATCTATGGACAATGTGTAAGTTTACCTTGTTCTACAAGTATTACAGATGCTGAGATAGTCGAAGTGGTGGGTTTGATACAACGATTTTATGGCGTATGAAAAAGCTCATCTTAGTTGGAGGGGGAGGGCATTGTAAGTCCTGCATTGATGTCATAGAGTCAACAAAGGAATATGAAATTGTTGGAATTTTAGATAGAAATACGGAGAATACGACCCATATTTTGGGGTATCCCATCATCGGAAATGATGATTTGATTCCTTCCTTAGCCAAACAGGGCTATGAATTTTTGATTACGGTTGGACAAATTAAATCGGCCGCTATACGAATCAAACTGCTTACTTATATCCAGCAATCAGCAGGTAAACTAGCGACTATTATTGCTTCTACAGCTTACGTCTCTAACTATGCTACCATTGGTGAAGGTTCGATTATTATGCACCAAGCCTTTGTGAATGCAGAAGTAATTATCGGAACAAATTGTTTGATTAACACCAAAGCAGTGTTAGAACACGAAACCCAAGTCGGGAATAATTGTCATATTTCTGTAAATGCTGTTTTGAACGGAGCGGTAACTGTAGGGGACAATTGCTTTATCGGTAGCAATGCGACGGTGCACCAAGGGGTGTCAATTAGCCCTAATACCTTGATTGGGGCGGGTGCTGTGGTTAGCAAGTCCCTAGCAAGCGGAGGTGTTTATGTTGGTAACCCTTTAACGAAAATCGGATAAATGAAACATACAATCATTATTGCAGAAGCAGGTGTGAATCATAATGGCGACCTTGAGTTGGCTAAAAAACTAGTTGACGAAGCTCACAAGGCTGGTGTCGATTATGTTAAATTCCAGACCTTTAAGGCTTCTAATCTTGTTAGCAAAAGTGCTCAAAAAGCATCTTACCAAAAAAATCAAACCGATGCTAGTGAAACACAGTGGCAAATGTTAAATCGCTTGGAATTGGATGAAGCCTCTCATGAGGTGCTATTTCAGTATTGCGAGCGTAAGCCCATCAAGTTTCTTTCCACGCCATTTGACTTAGAGAGCATTGATTTACTCAAAAGTATTGGGATTACGTTGGGGAAAATTCCTTCGGGAGAGCTTACCAACTTACCTTATTTACGTAAAATGGCTCAAAACTTTGAACAGATTGTCATGTCTTCGGGTATGGCAAATTTGCAAGAAGTGGAAGAAGCGATACAAGTATTGTTAGACTCGGGTACAAAGAAAGAGAACATTACGATTTTACATTGTAATACCGAATACCCAACGCCTATGAAAGATGTCAATTTACTTGCCATGAATACCATTCAGGAAAAGTTAGGCGTGAAAATTGGGTATTCTGACCATACTTTAGGAATTGAAGTACCCATCGCAGCGGTTGCTTTGGGGGCGACGGTCATTGAAAAGCACTTTACCTTGGATAAAACGATGGAAGGCCCCGACCACAAGGCAAGTCTTGAGCCACAAGAATTAGCCGAAATGGTACGCACGATTCGTAATATTGAGCAAGCTATTGGAGGTTCGGGAGTAAAAGAAATTTCGGAGTCGGAGCGTAAAAATATTGCGATTGCCAGAAAGAGCCTTATTGCTGCTCGTGCGATTAAAGCAGGAGAGGTTTTTTCAGCAGAAAATATTACAGTAAAACGTCCAGGCAATGGCATTAGTCCGATGAAGTGGGATACTGTTATTGGACAAATTGCTCAACGGGATTTTATGGAAGATGAGTTGATAACTTTGTAACAAAAAACGTATGAAAGCTATACACAATCCTTTGACTAATGTTCAGTTAGAACTACTAAAAACTTTTTCTCATCAACTTTCAGATACTGACATTGTTGAATTGAGGAGAGTACTGGCACTTTTCTTTGCACAGCGTGCTATTCAACAAGCTAACAAAGTGTGGGATGAAAAAGAGTGGACGAACGAGGATGTTGATCGAATGTTAGAAACGAAAATGAGAAAAAAATAAGTTAATTGTCAATTGATGTGGAGAGAATTGTAGTTGATACAAACGTGTTATTGGTTTCTATATCGGAAAGGTCTAAGCTTCATTGGTTATTTAGAGGGCTTTTGGCTCAGCAATATATTTTGTGCGTTACCACAGATATATTGGCAGAATATGCAGAAATAATTGAGCAACACATGGGTCATTATGTTAGTGAATCGGTTATGGGCATTTTTGAAAACTTACCTAATGTTGTCCAAATAACATCCTATTATAAATTTCAGCTATTGAATGATGAAGATGATAACAAGTTTGTAGATTGTGCTGTTGCTGCGAATGCTCGTTTTATCGTGAGCCATGATAAAGACTTTAAGAAATTAAGTAGTATTGACTTTCCGAAGGTATTAGTGATTGATACCAATCAGTTTAAGGAGATATTAGAAGACTGGTCTTAATGAATTCTGCTGAAAGAGGGAGAGTATTAAGTTTTAACGTAGAAAATTTTGAAAAAAATATGTTTCATAACAGGCACACGAGCTGAATATGGCTTGTTGATGCCCTTGATGAAGGCTGTTCAGGAGGATGATAATTTTCAGCTTCAATTATTAGTGACAGGAATGCACCTTTCGCCAGAATTTGGTTTAACGTATCAGCAAATTGAGCGAGACGGTTTTACCATTGATGAAAAGGTGGAAATGTTGCTTTCTGCGGATTCTGCTTCGAGTATTGCCAAATCAACGGGTTTAGGTATGATTGGTTACACCGATGCCTTGATGCGTTTACAGCCCGATTGGGTAATCGTATTGGGGGACAGATACGAAGTTTTTGCCGCAACCACAACGGCTTTTTTACTCAGAATCCCCATTGCTCACGTTTCGGGTGGAGAAGTAACTGAAGGAGCAACCGACGATGCCATGCGTCATGCCATTAGTAAGATGTCGTACTTGCATTTTACTTCTACCGATGAATATAAACGTCGAGTAGAACAATTGGGCGAAAGTCCCGACCGTGTGTTTAATGTGGGAGCAACAGGACTGGATAATATCTTACAATTGGATTTGCTGTCAAGAGAGGCTTTGTCTGAATCGATTCAATTTGATTTATCGACTCCCTATCTGTTGGTGACTTTTCATCCAGTAACCCTCGAAAGTCAATCGTCCGAAACACAATTTCAAGCTTTTTTAGATGCGTTAGATGCCTTTCCAGATTTAAAAGTGGTGATAACCCTGCCAAATTCAGATGCCGATGGTCGAGTGATTATCAACATGATTCAGCAATATGTCAAAGAAAATGCCCATCGGGTAGCTGCTTATACGAGTTTAGGACAATTACGCTATTTGTCAGCCATGAAACATGCAGTGGCAGTTGTCGGAAATTCTTCCAGTGGTATTATCGAAACACCTGCGTTTCATATTCCTACGGTGAATATTGGCGACCGTCAACGAGGCAGAGCCAGAGTTTCGAGTATTATTGATTGCCCAACCGATACGCCTTCCATTATTGAGGCTATTCAACAAGCGGTTTCTCCAAGTTTTCAAGCACATTGCAAGACAGTGAAAAATCCGTATGGAGATGGGCACACAGCCGAACGTATTATGCAGATTCTCAGAAAAGTGTCGAACGAAACGGTAGATTTGAAAAAATCATTTTACGACCTAAAATAAGTGTCAAGTGTTTAGAAATCCGTGAGATAACCTATCATAAATGTAAGGACTAAATACTTGAAAGTGTGTGATAAATCTGTAAATGAATAAACGAGATGAATGAGATAAATAAGTATGCCAGATACCACACGAATGTACAATTTATTCTGTTGTGCCTGTGTTCGTTTGGTCTGTACCTGCTGTATTGGACTTACAATAAGTGGTGTTTTTTTAGGGACAAAGACGACACGACCATTAATCCAGCATTGAGGTCTATTTTCAATATTTTTTATGTGTTTAATCTACTAGCACGCATCAATAAATTAGCGACGTCTGAGGGTATTCCTTCTGTACCTAGTTTTGTAGCGGCTTCTTGCTTTATTCTTTTCGGGATAACTAGTAATTTGGCTTCCAAACTGGGGGAGTCCTCAACGGTTTTATTGAGTACCGTTTTGTTATTTGCCGCTTGTATTTTATGTCTTGTGCCTTCTCAAAATCAATGGAGTACTTATTGGTATAAAAAGATGGGCGATAATGTCCCTTTTCAATTATATACGATTGAAAAAATCATACTTGTCTTGGGGGGAAGTTTGTGGGGTGTACTTCTTTTGGCATTATTTTCTACTTTGTAAATCGTAATTCCCATGAGGCTGTCCATTATTAACTAGCCACTTATTTATTTAAAACGAATGGAATTAACACAGTTTTTACTCTCTGATACCGTAACCGCACGAGAAGCTCTTCGACAGTTGGATGCTATCGGCATTATTGCTCCCGTCTTATTCATTTATGACGATTTGAACAGAATTGTAGGGGCTATCACCGATGGCGATATCCGTAGGGGGCTATTAAAAAACTTGGCTATAGACGATTCTGTAGTGGAGTTTATGCGTAAAGAAATTCGTTTTTTTACGGAAGGATCTTATTCCAAAGCCGATATAAAGTCGTTTAAGGACATTAACATTCGTTTTGTTCCTGTCTTGGATCAAGAACGTCGTTTAGTTCATTTGGTAGATACCTATTATACCAAAGCGAATATTCCAGCGATGGCCGTTGTGATGGCAGGTGGGAGAGGAGAACGCTTGATGCCTTTAACCGAAAAAACACCTAAACCAATGTTGAAGGTGGGAGGAAAGCCCATTATTGAATACAATATTGAACACTTGGTTCGTCATGGAATTCGAGATATTTCGATTTCTATCCGTTATTTGGGTGAGCAATTACAAGAGTATTTCAAGGATGGAAGTCATAAAAATGCAAACATCTCCTACATCACGGAAGATAAACCGCTGGGCACTATTGGAGCATTAAAAAGAATTGCTTCTATTTCGCAAGACTATATTTTGGTAATGAATTCTGATTTATTGACGGATATTGACTTAGAAAGCTTCTTTGAGACTTTTATAGAACAAGGAGCAGATATGGCCGTAGCAACCATCCCCTATGACGTGAATATTCCTTATGCCGTTATGGAGTTGGAAGGGAATGTCGTAAAAGATTTCAAAGAAAAACCTCGTTATACGTACTATTCAAATGCAGGTATTTATTTGATGAAAAGAGAATTGTTAGACATCATTCCTGATGATCAATTTTTTGATGCCACTGACTTAATGAATACCGTGATTGCTCAAGGAAAAAAACTAATTGCCGACCCAATTTTGAGCTATTGGCTGGATATTGGTCGTATGGAGGATTTTTATAAAGCCCAAGAAGACATCAAGCATTTGAAATTTGTATAAAAAAGTATGAATAATACGCTTTATTTAATACCAGCTCGAGGAGGTTCTAAGGGTATTCCGCATAAAAACTGCAAACCACTGGCTGGCAAACCGCTTATTCACTATAGTATTGAGTATGCTAGGCATTTTGCAGAAGATGCCGATATTTGCCTTTCTACTGACGATGCGGCCATTATTGCTTGTGCTCAAGAAATAGGATTAGCCGTGCCTTTTGTTAGACCTGACGAATTGGCAACGGATACCAGTAGTTCATTTGTGGTGATGCACCATGCCATCGAATTTTTCAGGGCTCAAGGAAAACAGTATGAACGGCTGGTCTTACTTCAACCGACTTCGCCCTTTCGGGAAGAAAGACATCTGACCGAAGCCTTGGCATTGTTTGACGAACAAACCGAAGTAGTGGTGTCAGTTGTGGAATCGGCGAATAATCCTTATTACAATCTTTTTGAAGAAGATGAATCCACTTTTTTAAAAATTTCCAAAGGAGCAGGGCTTTACACCCGTCGGCAAGATTGTCCGCCAGTCTATCAATTTAATGGGTCTATTTATGTGTTTTCAGTAGAAGCCTTGTTGAAAGCTAATTCGTTCAAAGATTTTTCTAACGTGAAAAAGTGCGTAATGGACAATCGATTTTCACTTGATTTAGACACGCCTTTTGACTGGGAATTAGCTGAATTTTTAATTTCAAGAAAACCTTATTAATGTTGAATGTTAAATTTTGATTTTTTATAAAGACTTACTATATTAAATTACTCAACAGTATTACTTGTTCATTGATAAGATAAGTAATGGGACAAAATAAGTTGGTATAAAAACCTATAAAGTTTAGTTAAATAATTCCTTGTACTTAATAGTGCAAAATTAGTTGATATTTATTGTAAATAATTGATAGCGAGTCAATTAAATTCAAAATATATCATTCAACATTATTACTTAATCAGAGTTATTGTTAGACAAATGAATAAACTCATCACATTAGCCTTACGACTAGGAAATACGCTGAATTTGTTGATAGAAACCTGTATTTCGCTCATTCGTGTGGTTGTTTTTACTAGAAAATCGTCCCACTTACCTATAAGGCAACAAGCTCATTGTTCGATTTTAGGGAATGGCCCTTCGTTAAGAGAAACGCTACAAGACGATTTAGCTTTTTTGAAAACGACGGAATTAATTTGTGTAAATAACTTTGTTGCTTCTGACTCATACGAAGTGTTAAAACCGAGTAATTATATTTTATTTGATGCTATCTTTTTTGAATTAGATCATCTGAATGCACATCGAGAAGATGTTAAGGCGATGGTTCAGGGGATTCGAAATAGAACTACTTGGCCTATGAATTTATATGTGACTCAAAAGGCTAAAAAATCTCCTTATTTCCAAGAAATTCTCCAACATAATCCAAATCTAAAGGCTATCTATTGCAATTATACCATCTTTACAGGTTTTGAATCTATCAAGTACTGGTTTTTTAAAATGGGATGGGGAATGCCTCAAATTCAAAATGTCATGGTTGCTGCATTGTTTTTAATGATTGGCCGTCGATTTGAAAAAATCTATTTATTCGGGGCAGATCACTCTTGGCACGAAAATATCCGAGTAGGAGATGACGGTGGTTTAGAGGCTAAAGATGTACATTTTTACGATAAGACAGAAAAACAATTTGTTAAGTTTAACGAAATCAAACATTTTAATGTGCCCTCTATGAGCCAGCAATTTGTTTCGCTATCTAAAGCTTTTTATGGCTATGAGGTATTGGCGAAGTATGCTAAAAAAAACAATGTGTTGGTGTTGAATGCGAGTAAGAAAAGTTATGTAGACGCCTTCCCTAAAATCAAATTAGAGCACAAGCTTTAAACCCCATTGAAATGTCCTTAAATTTTAAAAACAGTAAACAATTAATGAGAGTACTAGCGGCATTGCTCGTTGGTTTGGTCTGTTTATATCATGCCTATTTTGTCTGGAATTACTCTTTAGATTTCCCTTTTCAAGACGATACCTTACTGGTTGAGTTTATTGGTATTGTTACTGCCAAAAAGATAACGGTGATGCAATTTTTGCAGGAATTATTTAAGGTAGCCAATGACCATCGTCTGGTGGTTCCTCGTTTAATAGCATTAATCGATTTTATCATCCATGGAAAATTAAACTTTAAGACTTATATCCTCATTGCGAATATTAATTTAGGGCTTATTTTCTTGTTCTTATATCGTCAATTTCGAAAGAAAAATCTTTCAGTTGTATACTTTTTACCTGTACCCTTTTTCTTCTTTCAACCTCAGATGTATGAGGTGTCTTTTTGGGCATTAAACGGGATGCAACATACTTTTGTGGTAACCTTTTTTGTCTTGATTATTACGTTGTTAGAAACGAGGAATAACGTGCTTTTTTGGGTAGCCATATTCATTGCCTTTTGTGGGACGTTCACACATGGAAATGGCATTTTGGCCTTTCCTGCAGCATTTTTTATGTTATTAGTGCAGCAACGTTACAAAGAAGCTATTGGATGGATTGCCGCTATGGGTACTTGCTTGGGTTTATATCTATGGGGGTATCAGTCTGGTCAGGCCGCTAGTCCTACCTTTGATTTTGTGAAAATATTAGAGTCTTTTTGTGGTTTTATTGGAGCTAATATGATGGCATTTTCCCACGGGGAAACTACTTATGCCGTAGCGTTTGGAGCGATTATCGTAGGTAGTCTAGGGCTTACTATCTTGCTAAAACTTAAAGAAGGGCTTTTTGATAAAGATAAACAAAGGCTCAATGATAACTTAGGGTTATTGACGCTTTTTTGTCTTATTATTTGTACCGCAGGAGTGATTAGTGTAGTGCGTTCTTGGCATGGAATCGTTATTTCTAGCCGATTTGCCCTGTATGCTGCATTAAGTTCAAGCATTCTTTATCTTGTATTAATTGATTATTTGAAGGAATCAGTTCGCCGATTGGTGGCGATTACCGCTGTGGGGTTTGCGTCGATATTTTGGTTCTTTTCATACTGTGTATATACACCAATTGTCGATAATCGCTATTATGGCTATCGAGTAGATGAATATAACTGGGTACATAATAACACGATGCTATGTGTGTCGGACGGGTTTATGAATAATGCGAAAACCTTTATGACTCCTACTTATAAACAAGGAATTTGGGGTTTATCTGATTTCTGGAATCAGCCTGCAATAGTGACTGCTTTAGCGAAACCCCAATGGGATACCACATCTAAATTTATTAAAACGGTGTCTGTAGAAGAAGAAAAATACCCGACTTTTTCTGCCTTTCGAAATATTATAGAACTCCGTTGTGACGAGATAGCTGTTCAGAAAAATAGTCCTCAAGATGCGATTTTCATCGTTTTGACCGATAATCGGACACAAAAGCGTTATATGGTTGCTACCACAGCATTGACTAAAGCAAAGAAGCAGATTGTGAAGGATGGGAGTTTCTTAGGGAGCAGCTTTACAGTATTTATACGAACACCTAGTTTTGAAAAAGGGCTTTATCAGCTGGGCTATCTAATTAATCATGCAGATGGAAGTAGTGACTATCATCTCACTAAAGAAATGCTGACCATCTAATATCGGAGGGGTGTAAAAAGTGTAGCGATTAACGCATTTTGAGCCAAATTAACTAGCTGCTTTTTGCGTTAAGCCAAGGCAACAATTGCTCATAAACTTTTGACTTTTTACACCTCTCTTATTTTTTTCTTCTAGGTAGTTTGATATTCTTGAATGAAAAGTTTTTCATTTCACTTGATTTTTTATCAAGCCATTTAGCAAACTGATCAACGAGGCTATCAAGACTTTCATTGAATACCTGATATAGGTTTTGTGGGCTCGAACTACCACCACCGCCACTAGAAGGCGTAAATTCTTCAAAATCTTTTGAGAAAACAGTTGGTCCTTCCAGAGTGATGTAATTATTGATGGCATCGCCTTCAAAAGGAGCTTTGACTTCGCCATAATATAAATCACTCAAATATTTAAAGAGTTCGGTTACCTGCTTTTCATTATCACTTCCTAAGTTAATTTCCCCTGTATCCCATTTTACATATAAAAAAAATGCTTTTTTTACCTCTGTTTTGATGGATGCCTTATTTCTCATTTTGAGGTTTCTATCCCAAAAAAGACATTGAATAATGGCAACAAGACAAAGAAAATCACCGATGAAATAAAAATTAAGTCCTACAAAAAAATGGATGACATATAAGGTGAAAATCAATAAGGCCATTTTTTTAGGTTTGGCTAATTGTTCGGCCGTATAAATGGGTTTACTATCCTTTTTATAGCTTTTGGACGATTTTTTTACATAGACAATTTTACCGATATAAATGGTCTCATTGTTGCACGTAATGGTTTGACTGGTAAATTTTATCGCCATGATACGGTAATTTGGTCATCTTACGAATTGTATGCTTCAAAATTAGAAGAATAAGCCTTGTTATCCAATTTAATGTACAGAAAGAACTTTTAGGAGGATAAAAATACGATTTTCCCTTTCATTCCCTCTGTGGTTAAATTTGAAATAGGATGACTTGGAGATTAGCCTAGATTGGGCTATTTTTGTCATGGAGTCTATTTTTCTCCCATTATTTTTGATTCTGTTACTAACTCCTTTTGTAATACGCTCATTACATAATCTATGACTACCTCAACTCAGCTTATCCGTTTTATACTCATTACAGCCGCTGCACTTTTTTTTGGTGCCTTGGTACTGACGGCTTGGTTTACCAGTAAACAGACTGAAGACGATGGCTTTCGATATAGCCACGTGGACAAATATAAAGTCAATGCTGAACTAAGAAAGCCCATGATGTTTGTAAACTTACCTACGTATGCAGCCATGAAGGTAATCGAACATAAAATTGACCGTTGGCAAGGTTCTTCTACGACTTCTACCAAAGATAGAGGTTGGGCTGTATTTGCTTTTATTCTCAATATCATTTTTGTGATTTGGTGGGTGCATTATAACCCCGCCAAGGAAGATACTTTTAAGGATACGCTCGATACCGTTTTACCTATTTTAGCGGTTGTGCAAACGGTGGGAGTACTTTTTATCCTGCTATCTGATTTACCTATTTTTGTCGCTAAGTAAGTTTTGCTAATCTTTTTTCGGTATGGAAAATTCAGTATTCCTTTTATTAGGAGTTTTATTTGGAGGTTTTTTAGGCTATATGTATGCCAAAACGCAACTAGAGAATAATTTTAAAATAGCCGAAAATAGATTGGAGATGACGAAAGATGAGCTACTTCGGGCTCAGATTGAGTTGACTTCTGAGCGGTCTAAGGTAGTGGAACTCACAGGGCAATTAGCGGCTACTGAAGCTAATTTTCAAAATATTGAAGACCAATTACATCACCAAAAAGATGATTTTAAGGCACTAGCATCGGAGATTTTAGAACAAAAATCTCGCTCGCTAACCCTTGAAAGTCAGGAGAGTTTAGAACAAATTCTAACTCCTTTTAAGGAACGAATTAAAGATTTTGAAGAGCAAGTTACTCGAAGCTTCGATACGGAAATTCGAGAAAAAGTGAGCCTTGTTGCAGAAGTGAAAAAGCTGTATGAGTTGAATGCTCGTATTAGTCAAGAGGCTCATAACCTCACGAATGCCTTAAAAGGAGACAATAAAACGCAAGGAAACTGGGGCGAATTTATTCTCGAAAAAGTATTGGAACGCTCTGGATTAGTAAAGGATATCGAATACAAAACACAAGTTTCGACTACCAATTTAGTAGGACAATCCATTAAGCCCGATGTGGTTATTTATCTTCCCGAAAAGAAACATTTAATCATTGATGCGAAGGTTTCCTTGGTTGCTTACGACCATTTTGTCAGTGAAACAGACCCACAACAAATTGAGCGTTTTAGAAATGCTCACCTCAACTCGGTTCGTAACCACATCCGTTTGTTGAGTGAAAAGAATTATCAGAGTGCTTTCCATTTGAATGTCCCCGAATTTGTACTCTTGTTTATGCCTATTGAATCGGCCTTTAGTTTGGCAATTCAGTCGGATGTAGAATTGTTTAATTTTGCATGGGATAGACGAGTAATTTTAGTGAGCCCAACAACCTTATTGGCCACCTTACGCACCGTAGCAAGCGTCTGGAAAATGGAAAAGCAAAGCCGAAACGTCTTAGAAATCGCTCGTTTGAGTGGCGATATGTATGATAAATTTGAAGGTTTTGCCAATGACTTACTGAAAATTGGACAGCAATTAAACAGTACCAAAGACACGTATCACGCAGCCGTAAATAAGCTCACCGAAGGACGAGGAAATCTTGTTCGCACCGCCGAAAAAATCAAAAGCCTCGGAGCAAAAACCACCAAAACTTTACCCCAATCGTGGGTTGATAAAGCGGGAGAGGAGTAGTGTTAACGCCTACCAA
>JALRIJ010000559.1 GCA_023255485.1 Flectobacillus sp. | reverse complement strand
GTTAGTATATCGTTAATCTTATTGGTCTGAAAAGGATCTTGCCCAATTATTAAGTGTTTACACTCGTGCAAAGCCTGCTCTATCTCGACTGTCCCGGGGATTTCGCTGATACCTGATATATTGTCATCCGTAACAAGTTCGACCACGATACGGAGGGCATACGGAGCATGCAAGCCTGCGGCATTCAGTAAGGGCGGGTCAGTAATAGCAATGGGAGTGATATTAAACTCCTTAATACAAGGGCCTTTTTTCATACTAAAAATGATTAAGTTGTGACGAAAATGATTGAAAACCTACATCGATGCTTTATGAACTGGTTAAATTTTCTTGATACGAGTGAATGAATTCACCTGCTAAGTGGAATAGTTAAAAACTCATAATATGCTTGACCTTAACGCTAAAATATTCAGATTTAACCAGACCTTTTTCCTGAAAAATAAAAAATAAGTAATCAGACACATTTATTCTAAGAATCACACAAGAATATAGTGAGTGTAAATTATTGATTATTAATATTTTACAACACTATGTTTCCTATGTATCTATGTGGTTAAATATGCCGTGGTACTTAATATCCTGCGTTTTGCTTTAACGTTGGAACGCCATTTACCACACTTACGTCAATTTGTTCTTGTGGAATTGGATAGTATTCGTGTTTGCCTTTAATAAATTTGGCATTTTTCAGTAACGGACGTTTTGTTCTTTCAACATCTAAATATTTGTTGATTTCTACGTCTGCAATTCCCCAACGTACTAAGTCGAAGAAACGGTGACCTTCCATCGCAAATTCTAATCTTCTCTCGAAACGAACTGCATCACGAGCATAAGCTTGTCCTTTGCTTGCAAACGTACTACCAGCTAATTGGTAGGTCTTAATGCTATAATTTGCCGCAGGTGTTCCATCTGGAAGCGTTACTTTTGTTCCGTTCATGGCTCTTGCTCTTACCATATCAACATAGGTTTGAGCTTTGTCTAAACTACCAATTTC
>JALRIJ010000558.1 GCA_023255485.1 Flectobacillus sp. | reverse complement strand
ACGGAAAGCCAGTCGAAACCGAAGGGCAGATGAAAGCTGTTGATGCTCTGACCAAGGAAATCAAAGCGGCGCGCAAGTCAGTTGAGGCTGCGGAGGAAAGCGAGGCTAAGCCGATCTATGATCAGTGGAAGGCCGCAAAAGCGCGATACAAGCCAACGCTGGATGATCTGGACCGGATCGTGAAAGGGCTTGTCGCGGCTGTTGATGGTTTCAAGCGCAAGCTGGCGGCTGAAAAGGAAGCCGCGCGCAAAAAGGCCGAGGCTGAGGCATGGGAAGCAACGCGCAAGGCACAGGAAGTTGCGCGGATGGCTGACGCTAGCAACATCGAAGCGCAGCGGCAGGCAGCGGCGGCGCAGGCCGAGGCAGAGGCGCTACAGCAAGCCGCCATGGCTGCGAAACATGATACGGTCAGAGGTATGCGCACGGTGACGCGCTACCAGATCGAAGATCACCGTGCGGCGCTGCATTGGATTGCGGCGAATGATAGAGACGCCGTGACCTCGTTTATTGAGGAATACACGCGGCGCAATCACAAAGACAAGCAAATCTCAGGCGTGAAAGTCTGGCAGGAAAAGATTGCTTTCTAATTTTGAAAATTACCTATATAACACTGTTATAGGTAAAAATAGGATGCAAAATGGAAGAAATATGGAAAGATGTCCCAAGCGTCCCCCAGGTTATGGCATCTAATTACGGCAGGCTTAAGTTAAAACCATACTCATACGTTATGCATAACGGAGGGGTTAGGCATTACAACCCAAAGCCTAGAACCGGTAGGCCGATGAAGTCATCCACCGGAAGGGAGGGCGCTCCTAAGCGCCTAATGATATACTATTATGGCCTAAAGCGTGCGTTCAATGTGGCTAGGCTTGTATGCGAAGCGTTTAACGGCCCGCCGACCAAAGAAAAACCAATATGCATGCATCTTGACGAAGACCCATCAAACAACAGGCCTGAAAACTTGAGGTGGGGAACGCAAAAAGAAAAT
>JALRIJ010000557.1 GCA_023255485.1 Flectobacillus sp. | reverse complement strand
AATAATAAGAATTAAAAATTCGTTTATTGAACTGTAAAATCCTCCAAAGTTAACTAAAATTTGTTCAAAATCTGTAAACTATACATCATAAACAATTGCCTCTTCACTTTTTAATAAAACCCATGTTCCAACCAGATCAGCAGAGAGTCCAGCTTTTTGTTGAACAACCCCACTCGGGATCGAGCCTTTAATTCCAAAAGACTTCAGATAGGTCTGTGAGCCGAAAAGATTTGGTCTCAAAGTGATTAGTTTTGTTTGGACAGGCACCGTGGTCTCCAGTTGTGTGTTCATGTCTGATATCAAGTTGCCTGCCTCTTCGGTGACATTTGAAAGATATTAATACCCCATCTTCGGCATCAAACTCGTAAACATATTTGCAACAACAATCTCCATAAAACTTTATTTTTGCTCAGCTTTAACTTAAATGTACGTCTAAATAGAATCTTCTAAAGCTTAAACTATTTATTTCTGATTTTAATCAGTCAGCCGGATATAGTTTCTCAAATTTGTGCAGTCAGAAGGGATCGATTTAATAACTTCACTGATTCCATCAGAGTTTATTTTAAAAACAGATGCTGTTAAGTTTTGACATTTAGCTTTTCCTGTACTATCTTTTATTTTAAATGCGAAAGTAAAGTTAAAAGGTGAATCCGTACCAATCTAATTATCAACCTACTCATCGTTCGCTGTGGTATAGACCGATATGCTATCGGCCTCCCCATATTTCAAGACAAGTTTAAATAGCTGTGCAAACACGACAATTGTTACAATTAGTGAAACAACATAAGCCCATTTAGGAATAAAATACGTTCGACCTCTGTAATAAATCCCTGTATTAACTTTGTATTTTATGAAGTGTGCAAGTATCTCCTCGCACCCTTTTCCTTCCTTTTTATTTACTTTTTCTTTATTTTCAAGCAAAACTGAATTATTTATATCCATTTTAATTATATTAAATCCGTCTTCCATGGGGTTTTGGGGTTTTGGGG
>JALRIJ010000556.1 GCA_023255485.1 Flectobacillus sp. | reverse complement strand
CCCCAAAACCCCAAAACCCCCTCAGAGTGAAGTATTTATCAATATTTAAAATCAAGTAACTTATCCCCATAGTTAGTTTACAAAGTTCCACCTTTCAATTAGAAATCATTTCCAATCTCATCCGGAATCGACAGCTCAACAAGGATCTTTTTCGTCTTTGCCTAGTCTTCAACAGTTTTGTGCCTTTTATCGGTTTTGCGATTTGGACTTGTTTTGCTTTTACTTCAGAACTCTTCGTCTTGAAACCTTATCACTTTTGGTGTTTTTGGAGGTTTTCCAATGCTCTAATCAGAATAAGGCTCCAGCAGTCGATTGAGGTATTCTGAAACATGAGTCTTTGCATCAGAAAGATGTATGTCTGGTTTAATTTGGCTGCGATCAAAAGTAAAGTTGTCAGAATCACTGATTTATGTTTCCTAAAAAAAGAAATGTGTTGACAATCTTATTTCATCTATCTCATTCTTTTGGTACCCACAACATACAAACTGGTCAACAAAGTTATCAAACCATTAGTTTTGTTGATTTTTATTACTATTGTTATATTCCGATCTTTTCAAGATTATTAATTACATCGTTTGCAATTATCTCAGAAAATTCATTCCACTTGTTGGACTACTGAACTCTATCTCTTTGTCTTCATGGTCAATGTTACAGTTTGATATTTTAAACATAAGTCTCACAAGGTTCCCATCTATAGTAGAGTTAACCACATCT
The DNA here is from genome assembly GCA_023255485.1 of Flectobacillus sp. Lineage (GTDB taxonomy): Bacteria > Bacteroidota > Bacteroidia > Cytophagales > Spirosomataceae > JALRIJ01. The sequence continues at coordinate 284 of JALRIJ010000556.1, read as the reverse complement.
TTCACTGTCCAAACGCTAAGAGCTTCCGTCTGCACACGTCTCTTTGCATCTTTATATGATATTTTCTGTTTCAAGTCATCAAGAGATTCAAAGCCAGAGTCAAGCAACAAATTCGATTCTTTAAACAACAAAATACGCTAATTAGTCAAAATCAAAACCCTCTATTTCTTTTGCTTAAAAACTAGATCAATAAAACATATTATTTCTTTTGGGTGAAGAGATCTTTGGTTATATTCTTTAATCATTTTTATATTTCACTTTAAGGGGGTTTTGGGGTTTTGGGG
>JALRIJ010000555.1 GCA_023255485.1 Flectobacillus sp. | reverse complement strand
CAAACATGATTAACTAAAAACTGCCCCGCGAAGCGAGGAACGAGCTTCAATAGAGTACGAGCTTTAGCGAGTACATAGGGCAGTTTTTAGCACTCCCCTCTTTTTAATAATTTTATAATTTTATAATTTTAGACCACTTATTCATATTAATAATCAATGACTTATATTGCTATATCTATACGTTTATGCAGTCTTATCTATACGTTTATGCAGTCTTATCTATACGTTTATGCAGTCTTATCTATACGTTTATGCAGTATTGCTATACATATTTAATCAATGTAATATAATTACAACTAAAAAGAATGTATGTATAAAAAATGGCAAATGATTTAGTTATTAAAAATAATGCGTTAATTGATGCAAGTTATACCTTGAGTCTAGTAGAGCAACGTTTAATAGGGTTAGCTTTAGTGAAAGCCAATAATCAGCATCAGGAAATCACCAGTGATACAGTTCTTACCATACATGCAGGGGAATATGCTGAACAATTCAAGGTTGATAGTTCAGTGGCTTATCGAGCATTAAAAGAAGCATCAGAACGGTTGTTTTTACGCTATTTCTCATACACCTTATATGGCTTGGAGTTTGGTAAGGAATACACCCTTAAACGTCCCAAAAAGCTAAGAGATTGCGATATACCAACCGTTATGAAATCACGATGGGTACAAAAGATCGGTTATACAGAATCAGAGGGGTTATTACACTTCCAACTTACCAGTGATGTTGTCCTATTGGTTGCTAATTCAAAAGAATATTTCACAAGCTATTACTTATCACAAACTACAGACTTTACCAGTACCTACGCTACTCGATTGTTTGAACTCCTCATGAAATGGAAAAATGTAGGACATATTCCATTTATTGAAATAGAACAATTACGAGGGCAATTAGGTGTAGAACCTAAGCAATATAAAATAATTTCTAACTTTAAGTTGCGAGTCCTAGATGTGGCTGTGGAGCAAGTGAATCAACATTCAGACTATACGATTAAATACG
>JALRIJ010000554.1 GCA_023255485.1 Flectobacillus sp. | reverse complement strand
ATTAATGAGCTATTACATAGAATGTGTCAGAACCATCTTTTTCAAGAAATCATCGACACATTCTATGTAATAGCTCATTAATCGTTTCTCGCTCAACACCGATTCGATAATTGATATCAGAACTTTGTACCCCTTTCTTTTTCTCAAATAACACCTTATCGGGCAAGCGATTTTTCATTGTATTTTTTAGGAGCTGTTTAGGGTTTCCTTGCTGGTCAAAGAAAACATCATTGGGCAACGAAAGGCAATATTCAAGTACTCGTACATCTCCTGTCGGGTCTCTCAATTCTACCCCGTAAAAATGCTTAGAGTTAGCTCCATACATACATCGAGGATTGTTCCCAATATCAAGAATATCGAGCATTCCACTTTTACTGCTGTGATGATAGGTGAAAAGTCCTTTGTTTTGTTTACGTAGATGTGCCAAAATTTGCCACTCTGCTAAGACATTTTTATGAAGATAACTATGCTGTTTTACATACTCTGTTAGACTATTCTCTTTTGTTTCCATTAGTTGCGGGTAGTATTTCAACAGAAGAGGTTTTAGTACTTTTGTTTTTATGAGTTGTTTTGGGTTACGTAAAAAGTATGGATGCGTAAATGGTAATAAGTAGTTGAGCCCTGAGTAGGAAATTCCCCCATTTCCCATTTCTCCGCTGAGTAACGAGCCAAAGCCTTCCCGCTGGGCTGTTTCAAAGATATCGGACATCCAATAGGCATTACTTGCACCATGAATGACATCATCTTGGCAATCTAGTACTTTTATGAGTCCGTCGGTAGGACTAATGTGCTTGCTCGCCAATAGCAAGGGGTCAATATTACCAGAGGCGGCAACGGTTGCTAGGATAAATGGGGTTTCATCTAAGACGAGCGTTGGGTCTTGTGAGCGTGTGAGTTCTTCCTTAAAAAGAGGCACATGGCTCATGGTCGTTAGTGTTTGGTGTTGCCGTTGTAATAACTCGGCTGCAAGAAATGAGACGCTACTAGAATCAAGTCCTCCACTTA
>JALRIJ010000553.1 GCA_023255485.1 Flectobacillus sp. | reverse complement strand
GTTCCCCAGCCTGTACCTTGCACTCCATAATGTTGCTGAATGAATTGGTCTTCTTCTGCCGTACCGATACCTCCTTGTGCCGTAATACGCACAGGATGAGGCTGGTCAAATCCTGCTTTTCCTTTTGCTTTCAAGGCTTGGTTATAAATTTCAAAAATAGAAGCAATTAGCTCGTCTCTTTTTGCTTTAAACTCTTCTAAAATTGGCCCCATCAAATAGCCGTCGGTTGCAAAAGCATGCCCCCCACAGTTTAAGCCCGACTCAATTCTGAACTCGCTTACCCAAATGCCTTTCTTAGCAAGGTATTTTCCTTGTACCAAAGCCGAACGATAATCGCTTACTTTGATGATAATTTTTTTCTTAAAAACACCTTGTTCGTCGGCATCAAATTGGTCGCATTTTTCAAGGTAGTTATACAAACGAGGATTTAACCCTGCCGAAAAAATAATCGAAGAGTTCGTCAAATCGCTTTTTACATACCCTCTCAAAGCTGCTACCGCATCCGAACCATCTTCTATCGGCTGACCTTCTTTATCCAAACGATTGCCGTCCAATTTGGTCATGATGTTTACATCAATGCTACCTGCAACGATTTGAGCTTTTAAATACTCTTCCATCATGGTCTTTGAAGCTCCATCTTGTGATGCCATTACTTCCAGATAGATTTTTTTGAGGTTGCTACTTTCAGGCAATAACTCAAAATATTTGACCAATTCAGAACCTACCTCAAAAGCAGATGACTTCAACTTTTCTACCTGCTGTTGCACAATTGTGTTTACTAAATTCAGGTAGTCGGTGATTCGTTTGGCACGAGAGTCTTCTTCATTGGCCAAAATTGGCTTGTAAGCTTGCTGAATCGTTGGATAATAATAACGTCGCATCATCTCGATTAGATTATCTTCCACAATGGAAAGCACCGACGAAATGCCAAATCTCGCTACTTTGATAGGAGAGTCAATGGTGTATGCCAACCCCATGACAGGGATATAAAAAGTATGTTCTGAGTGAT
>JALRIJ010000552.1 GCA_023255485.1 Flectobacillus sp. | reverse complement strand
GAAAGAACTGATGGAGGCATGACAGAGAGAACAGTGATGTCTTTGTGTGGCGCTCCTTATGAAACAATTCTTCATGGAGGTGCTCAGAACTGGGATGAGATTTGGTAGAAACTTCGTGAATACGATGATAAAAACTACATGATTGGAGCTTGCATCTTCAAAGAAGGCCACGGAGACACATAATAAACTCATCAAGGCCTAGTTTTCGGTCATGCATACGCTGTTTTACAAGTAAAAGACGTTCAGGGACACAAACTTCTCCAGATTAGAAATCCATGGGGAAAAGGAGAATGGAATGGAGACTGGGGCGACAGATCTCCTTTATGGACGGAATCTATGAAGCAAGCGCTTAACTTTGTTGCAGCTGAAGATGGCGCCTTCTGGATGAACTTCAAAGACTTCTAGAGAAATTTCAACTACATTGCTGCAAACTTCTGGGCAAAAGATGCAGAAATGGTTGGAAAACTTGTGAACCAACCAAACGGAGGCTCTGTTTGTTTGAAGTGCACGATTCCAGCAGGTGAGTATCACTTTTCTCTTTGTCAAAAAGAACCAAGACACTATCCTTGGCAATTCAATTAAGTAGCAGCAAGCCCAAGCAATGCAATCCTTGTCAAACTTAACAACGGCAAAGACGCTAGTGGAGGCATGGAGGTCATCGGATCTGCATAAGCCGGAGGCATGATGTACGCATCAACCGTTTCAGCTCAACTGAGTGCTGGCACCTACGCTTTCTTTTGCGAAGTAAAGTTTAGCAGCTAATTGCCCCATAAAAACGAGTACGGCATCTAAAGGTACGGCCCAAGCAATGCTGAGTGGGAAGAGTGCACTGGAATTTCAAAGGCTGACTTTGCAAAATCTGAGGAACCAAACTTGGTGAAAAGAGCTATGAGTGAAGGCAAGAGACAGAGAATTACTAATGGAGTCGATCTGTACGTTTTGCAGCATGATGGTGGCATTATGTGTGTTTATGACAACACTTCCCAAAACACTTTCTCAGTTGAAGCTTATT
>JALRIJ010000551.1 GCA_023255485.1 Flectobacillus sp. | reverse complement strand
CTTCTTATAACAATGGAAACTAAAAGATTCTTAACCAGGTACCAGCTAAACTTCAGTTTCAGAGTACGCTCAACAATGAGAAGGCGGAGGCAATCCATGACTACCAGGGATACATCACTTCAGAAGCTATTTTCCTTGAGAACTAACTGTTAAAGAATTTACAGTAACCCATTGGAAACAGCCAGCAGAAGCTTTAATAGATTGGCCAGACGTTTGATGAGATCATAAAGAGAGACAAAGACTTCGGATCTCTGTTACTTAAGATAAAACAGGCTTATGACGACTATCTGGGAATCCAAGTTGGTCAGAATATGCCACCAAAAGATGATCCATTGGCAATTAGAGTCAAGGAGTAACAGACAGAAATCGACCGTTTGAAGTCAATGCTTAAATTTAAGGAGACTGAGAACAGGAAGCTTCAACAGAAAATCATCCAACTCGGCCGCAAGCCACCCCGTAGAGATGTGCCGACTCAGACACCTCTAGCAAAAGAGCTGAGCATGGCCGGCAGCAGCAAGAACATGCGTATCGACGCAAACACCAGCTTGACAATGAGCCATAACTCCGATCCCAAGGCAAAGACAGACCACCACCTCCTGACTGAAGAGCTGTAGAAGTTGACTTTGCAAAAGCAAGACTTGAACGAGCTCTGCAACCAGCTGGAGGACGAAGTGCACTACCTGAAGCTGCGTGAGAAAAAGATTATGTACCTGGTGCACCTGCTGCAAAACAAAGGATACCCTGTACAAAACATTTACGAGAAAGAGCTGAAAGCTGTGAACACCATGCGGATCCAAGAGTTCATCGAAGAAAAAGAGCGAGAGCATTACGAACAAGAGAACGGCGGCCCAGAGCTGGATGACAAGTACTACTTCAGCTTCCACACGGATGACTCATTCGAACCAATCTGCGATGGCCCTCAACTCAGACCAGTGAAGCCTGATCAAGTTCCATTCCTTGACCTTGAAGTTATCCCAGGATATGAAACTAGTTCTGATGAAGAAGAAAATGATGA
>JALRIJ010000550.1 GCA_023255485.1 Flectobacillus sp. | reverse complement strand
ATATATTGATCCTCCATACAAAGGAACTACGGGATATAAAGATAACATCGACCTAAGTTTAGTAATTAATAATGCTAAGTGTGTTGGAGCAAAGGTGTTTGTCAGTGAGTATTACAACCTTTCTGAGGACTTTGTCATCTTGTCTGATACAACAAAAGGTGGTATTAGTGGTGATAGGAAGGGAAGTATGGTAGAATATTTATCAATACTTTAGGGGGCATTTACATGCAAAAACTAATAAACATTGAAGCTGAGTTAAAGAATATCTCAAAGAATTATTGGCTATTAGATTACAACAACCTTTATATAGGTTTAGGAGACACCTACTCTATCCGTGTCATTAAAGTTAATGGTGAGGTGTGGTTTGAAGTTGACCAAGAACCTTTGCTCAATGGTTGTTATTTATTTTCATCTAACAACTTGAAAGAGACACTTGATTGGTGTTATGATAATTTAAATATTGATTTGATGTATTATTAGGAGAAGTGAAATGAGTAAATATGTTGTGTCTGTAGGTGATGTCAGCGATAAACACTTGTGTTTTGCTTGGTTTGACTGTTGTGATGTACAAGAGGTTTTAGAGTGTTTTAATGGTGTTGGTTTTAATGAAATCAAAGACTACGCTCTTGTTCTTGGTGAGAATATACTTGATAAAGCTTTTTGGAATAGTAATGGTGAATGTTACGGTGATGTGGTGACTGAGGATTATGTGCTAAAAATGCTAGATGAAGTTTTGCATGAACAAGGTTTGTCGCTGAAAGACTTGCATTGGGTAATAGAGTTTTCACTATAAAGGAGATATTAAATGTATAATGATGAACTTGTTAATATGGTTGTACGACAGCATAACGCTCAAAAGATTGCTATTAAGCAATTAAAGATTAAATCTATTCATAAAGATATTATTAGATTGAAACAAGAGAATCGTAATATTGGAGATAAGATTAAATCCTTATATTGTAATATTGGTACAAATGCTTTAAAACTAATTGATTGTAGTGAAACAGCAGAGTAC
>JALRIJ010000054.1 GCA_023255485.1 Flectobacillus sp. | reverse complement strand
TTCATAAATCGCTTCTTCCGAACTAAAGGCCCGACTATTTACTGTTTTGTATAAGGTATTACCATTCGCTTTATGAGCCAAATGAGCTTCGGAAGCGGAGTAAATAAAACACTTGTTAACAAATTCTTCGGGCTTGCAACAAATGATTTCGATCGGAATTGCCACGTTTTTCAACTGTCCACGCCAGCAAAAAGGAGAAGATGCTTTTTCATCCTGTTGTAAAGCTTCCCAAGCGTTTAAGTATTGTTGAACTTCCCACGGAGCAGGGTGTCCTACAACGATTTGAATACGTTCAACTACCTCATTTTTTCGTCTAATATCGCCAACAGCTTGAACGTCTGTAAACGATTTTTCAAGAAAATCAATTAGTAAATCTGCAATTTCTTCCCCTTTTTCCATCCGCAGCTTACCTACATTCGACTGGTTGTAGCGGATAGATTCTTTGATGGTTTCTTGGATTTTGTCGCCGAATCCTTTCAGTTTTGAGATTGCCCCATTTTCACAGGCCAATAACAATTCTCTAGTGTCCGTAATATTGAGTTCTTGCCAGATGGTACGTACTTTTTTTGCCCCAATTCCCTTGATTTGGAACATTTCCAGAATACCCTCTGGTGTTTTCGCTAAAAGGGTATTAAACTCGTCGGAAGAACCCTTCTCTCTGATTTCAACAATCTTTGCTGCAATGCTTTTACCCACGCTTGGCAGAGCAGACAACTCGCTTAACGACAAAGCGTTGAGGTCTTCCGTCGTCTTGTCTAAGGCTCTAATGGCAAAGCCAAGGTTACGGATTTTAAATTCATTTTCATCGTGTAATTCGAGGAGCTTTAGGGTCAACTCCAAGATGTCGAGAATGTCTTGATTGTTCATATTTAATACGTTAGGCTATAAGTAGTAGCGATAAGGGATTGCCTTTTTCTATTACTTATAGCCTTGTTGTGGATGTTAATGGATGACCTCAAACCTAATATCTAAACCGTTCCCGTTTGTTCAGCCAAAACTTCAGCTACAGGACGGAAGTTGCCCTTTTTCAAGATGTCATTTTCTGGCTCATAAGGGAAAATTTCAAGGATAGCCGTAATATTAATGTCCGTGATTTGATAATCATTCAACGAACCTAAATTTTTCTTCAGTAAATCATAAGCCTCACGAGGGTCGTTAGCATTGATTAACATGATGTGTGGAACTTTCTTTTCCTTCTGAGATTTTTCGTCGAAGGTAATGTATTGCACTTTTGCTTTGAACCAAGTTTCGGCATTATTTTCTTCAAAAAATACCTCACTAATCTTCATTTTGCTTAAATTAGTTAACTGAAAATCAGGAGTATTGCTTGCTACTACTTCAAACATACGAGCCTCTGCTTCTGTGTAAGACATTGCATCCACCAAATATGCTTCATTGATTGTTTTTAAAGAACCCGCTTCGTCCTCTTTTTGAAAACGTATTTTACCTAAATACCAAGTTGCCATGAATCTATTGTTTTGTTTTTTGCAAAACTAGTATGAATGTGTAAGAAAACAAGGACTTGCTTGAATCTGGGAGGAAAAGAGGGGGAGAACTGAAAGGGTAACGCTAAATTTTGAGTAGCTTTATAAAATGAATCGTTTATGTCTGAAAATACGTTATGATGTCAAACTTAGCTAAAATAGCTTTTCTTTTTTACAGTGATATTTTTGAGGAAAACATGGTTGAAACGATGTGGGCTGAAATAATAGACGAGCAACAGGGAGTTTATAAACTAGATAATATTTCTTTCTACGCTACTTTGGTTGCTTGTGGAGACGTGATTAAGGCTGAATATGATAAAAATGAGGAGAGGCTCATTTACAAAGAAACGATAAAAGCTTCGGGTAATTCTGTGATTCAAGTACTAGTATTAGAGCCACATTTTGCTAGAATAGAAGAAATTAGGCGTATGTTTAAATTACAGGAATGTACCTCCGAAAGAGCTAATGATAGTTATTTCGTATTGGAAATTCCTTTCGAAATCAATTACAAACCTATCCAACATCAATTATACGGATTAGAGGAGGAAGAAGTACTCGTATTTGCGGAAGCTTGCTTGTCTGTTAAACACAATCAAGATTTCGTAATTTTAAATTAACAACAATAATCCAAACCTATTAACAACCCCAACTCCATGAACACACTCACGACAGAAGGTCAGGAAAAAATTAATGCGATTGCTTTGCAGTATCATCTTAGTCAAGATGCCGTATTGGCGATGCTTCAAGCAGTACTAAATGGCGGAGGCCGAATGGCTCAGTTTAATATTTACGAACTTGGTGGCGGAGGTCAATGGATGCAAGGAGGTATGACTATGGTAGGCGATATGTTTAATCATTCCCTAAAAAATAAAGTCAGTAATCTCTGTCAAGAACTCGCTAATTTAGTCGCTCATTCATCCATTTTCGAGTTGAGTCCGATTGCCGAATTGGGAAGCTCCTTTATAGCTAATAATTGGTATCCGTCCGAACTTGGAATACCCTCTTCGGTAGGTTCTCAGAATAACATTCGTTATGCTATTTTTCCGAATACCAGTCGATTGGCAATTGAGGTAAATGGTGTGTTATCGGTTTATGATACCCTCAATCATCGTATTTCGGGAGTTTCTCAGCAACAACAGAATAATGGCTTTTCGATTGTCCTTTCGAGTCAGTTTGGAACAGTGGATGTACTTAGTTTACCGTTGGTTAATGGGCATAAAAAAGAGGAAATCGTTGTTGAAGAATCCATTGACTCACCTGTTTCAGTAGTGTTACCAGAGCCAATCATAGAACCCGAAAAACCAGTGCTTCCTGTTTCTGTGATAGATGAGGACGATATATTTGCCAAAATTGAACTACTAGCAGGACTGTTCCAGAAAGGAATCTTAACAGAACAAGAATTTTCGACCAAAAAAGCAGAACTTTTGGCAAGACTTTAAAGGCTGATTAGTAAGGTATTTCGCTAATAGTGCAAGCCTTTTCGGATACATTCACCATCCAAAATTTCACATCACTTAACACTCCTAGTTTCTAGGAGTGTTATCCCCATCAAATACAGGACAAAGATTCTGTGATTCATCTTCCGTAAATACTCGTGAGCGTATAATAAAGCGTAAGCCTAATGGAATTTCGAGCGAAAAACTTGCTCCTCTACCTTTTACGACATCAAGCGTAAGTTGGGTATGTTGCCAGTAATCAAACTGAAAGGCACTCATATAGAAATCGCATCCATGAATACTACCGACCCAAACATCATTGGAGCCGACTCTGAACTCTCCTACAGGAAAACACATTGGGGCAGAGCCGTCACAACAACCTCCACTTTGGTGAAACATCAGTTCCCCGTGCTGTTCTTTTAAGCGATCAATTAACGAAATAGCCTCTTCCGTCAAACAAATTCTTGGTGTTGCATCCATAAAAAGAAAATCAGCTCTTTGATGATATCGCAAAGAACTGATAGGTTAGTTTGTAGGTGGTTTTATTAAAAAACTTTTTCAGCGAGCATTTCCCATGCAATAGCGATTGAATCCCCCCAATCGCTATGCACAGAAAACAAACAATTTGTACTCAATTATCCCTAAAATATGTACGAAAAAATACTCCATCAAGTTGTTCGATAGGCGTAAAATAAGCAGTAATAGAAAGCGATGGTATTGTGCAGTTGACCACCGCTTTTCCTTGTATCAAAAATTACGAATTGATTATTTTTGCTAAGTATTGTTCTTCTTAAAAGAAGCCTAATTTACTCTTGCTATAAGAGATTAACATGTTTTTAGTTTGGCGATAGTGATCCAACATCATTTTGTGGTTTTCACGACCGAAACCAGACTTCTTATAACCTCCAAATGGAGCATGAGCAGGATACGCATGGTAACAGTTTACCCACACACGACCTGCTTGAATAGCTCTAGGAACAGTGTATAGTTCGTGAGCATCACGAGTCCAAACGCCCGCACCTAACCCGTAAAGTGTGTCGTTCGCAATATGAAGAGCTTCTTCTGTTGTTTTGAACGTGGTAATACAACAAACAGGGCCGAAGATTTCTTCTTGGAATACACGCATTTTGTTGTTACCCCTCAATAAAGTTGGTTGAATATAATATCCGCCACGAATGTCTTCATTTTCTTGGGTATAAGCTCCACCGCCTGTTAATACTTCTGCACCTTCTTCCTTACCAATTTCGATATACGATAAGATTTTTTCGTATTGGTCATTCGATGCTTGAGCTCCCATCATACATTCCATTTCTAATGGACTGCCTAATTTGATGGCCTTAATACGAGCAATTAAACGCTCAATAAATACCTCAGCAATCGATTCGTGTACTAAGATACGAGATGGACACGTACAAACTTCTCCTTGGTTTAAGGCAAAGAAAGCCGCACCTTCTAAGGCTTTGTCAAAGAACTCGTCGTCTGCGTCTAACACACTTGGGAAGAAGATATTTGGTGACTTACCACCCAATTCCATCGTTACAGGAATTAAGTTTTCAGCAGCATACTGCATGATTAAACGTCCTGTTGTTGTTTCTCCTGTGAATGACGCTTTAGAGATACGTGGAGAGCTTGCTAATGGCTTACCCGCTTCTAGTCCAAAACCTGTTACCACATTAATTACCCCAGCAGGAACGATGTCTTTAATTAATTCCATCAAACACATAATACTTGTTGGTGTTTGCTCTGCTGGTTTCACCACTACAGTACAGCCAGCCGCTAAAGCAGGAGCAATTTTCCAAGTGGCCATCAATAGCGGGAAGTTCCAAGGAATGATTTGTCCTACTACACCAATTGGTTCATGAATAATCATGGATAACGTATGTTCGTCGTGTTCAGAAACGGTGCTTTCATCAGCTCTGATAACCCCAGCAAAGTAACGGAAATGATCTACAACCAATGGAAGGTCAGCAAAGGTGGTCTCTCTGATTGCTTTTCCGTTGTCAATTGTTTCTACTAATGCCAAATAAGGAAGGTTGGCTTCAATGGTATCTGCAATTTTTAAGAGGATGTTACTACGGGTTGTTGGCGAAGTTTTAGACCATGTTGCAAATGCTTCATGGGCAGCATCTAAGGCTAATTCTACGTCTTCCTTCGTTGAACGAGCTGCTTGGGTAAACACTTTCCCATCTACAGGAGAAAGATTCTCAAAGTATTGACCTTGTACTGGGGCTACAAATTTGCCACCTATAAAGTTGTCATAGCGTTCTTTGAATGCAGGTGTAACAACGTTTGCTACAGTGTTAGCAGTTTCTTCAATTACTGTATTTTCCATGATTGTTTTGAATTAAGATCTGTTTTTCGATAACTTTTATGCAAATTTATCTTCGTTTGATTCAATTTTTGTTTATTTTTATATCACAAAACTTGATTATTATATCATTGTATTTTTGTGGTATTTTTTTGAACAATAACCCTGTTTTAGCTTAAAAAGTGATTATTGTATCATAAAACTTGACAATAGTATCATCTCTGATCAATACTATTGTATTGAACCTTTTCTCTTGTTATTATTGTAAACCATCTTTTTCTAATTGGCATGAATTCAATATACAAACCCAAAGCACCCGATTTGAAAACAGTCAAGGAATTGACAACATTGGTGGAGAATCGTACAACGTATTCATTGGATAATGTTGAGCTTAATATTTTTGAGACTCATCAACAAAGTGCGGATGTCCGTTTACAGTTCAACAGTTTTGTACTGACAACGATGTTCAGAGGGAAAAAAATTATGCACTTATTTGATAAAGATGGGTTTGAGTATTTGCCAGGAGAGTCGGTAATTGTGCCAGAAAATGAGCTAATGAAAATTGATTTTCCAGAAGCAGATTTCACTAATCCAACGCAGTGTATGGCGTTGGCAATTAAGAGTGAAAAAATCAAGGAGACGATTAATTTATTGAATGAAAAATATGCAAAGGTTGAACATAACGATCTTTGGAAAATCAATTTAGATAGTTTTCATTTAAAGAACTCCTTAGAAGTAACCGATACGATAGACCGTTTGGTCAAAGTTTCTTCAGAAAGTAATGCAGCAAAAGATCTTTTTGCGAATTACACCATCAACGAACTATTAATACGCTTAATGCAAACACAAGCTCGTGGTTTATTGATAGATAATTATCAAAAACATACAAGCACACACCGTTTTGCCTTTATTGTTCAATACATAAAAGAGCACACCACAGAAAAACTTAATATTGATAAACTCTGTGATTTAGCTTGTATGAGCAAACCGAATTTTTTCCGTCAGTTCAAACGAGAACTCGGCATTACTCCGATTGATTATATCAATCAGGAACGAATAAAAATTGCCAAAGAATTATTAGCAGACCCAAGAATGGATATTACAGATGCTTGTTTTAAAGCTGGATTTAGTAGCACGAACTATTTCTTTATCATCTTTAAAAAACAAGTGGGAGTAACGCCCGGTAAATACAAACAGCTATGCATGTCCTCAAGAGGAAATGAACTAGACATTGCTGTTTAGTCATTACTAAATAATTCCATTTGAAAAGTGCCAGACACTCTTGCCTCGTGTGCCAGTAACCATTTTTTACGCCATAAATCGCCGCCATATCCAACTAATGAACCATTTGACCCTATTACTCTATGACAGGGTACAATAATAGTCATTTGGTTCAGACCGTTGGTCGTGCCTACCGCTCTAATTGCTTTTTCATTTCCAATTCTTCGAGATAATTCTAAATAGGAAACCGTTTTTCCAAATGGAATACCTTCCAGTTCTTTCCATACTAACTGTTGAAAGGTGGTTCCTTCATGTTTAAAAGGGATGCTAAATTTACGGAGGTTTCCTTTGAAATATTCTGATAGCTGACTTTCCAATTCCCGTATGATGAGGGGAATATGTTCTGTTGCAGGTTTTTGTGGACTGGGTCTCTTCAGACTGTCGACGAATAAAATGGAGTAGATATACTCCTCTGTAGCAGATATTTCAAGTTCTCCCAGTGGAGAAGACCAGTAAGATGTGAATAAGGAGGTATTTGTTGACATAAGTTTACATAGCTTGAACAGCTAAATTTACACTGTTTTTATGGGAAAACACTCAAATGAGGTTGTTAAGTATAAATGCTCATTTTTGGGAATGTTTATTCTTTTGAAATTAAGATAAATCTTTGTTATTAAGCTGGATAGCCATAAAAAAGAGTAGTTTAAGCATTTTTTTGGAGAGTATGAAAATTTTGAAAGAAAACAAAAAAATAGTATCTTAGAGAAACAAGAATGTTCGCAATAGCAGTACTTTCTCTTTATAAGGGTGAAAAAAGAGTAATTCAATGATTCTTTTCTTCATTTCTAGCTCCGTAACAATTTAATTAAAAAAGACCCATAACCCCACGAAAGACCATGAGGTTATTTAACGAAAACTGAGTATGAATTTTAGCTTTGAAAACTACAAAACCGAAGGGTTTTATGACGAAATGTTCGATGCCGAAGGGAATGTTCGAAGTGGATATGAAGCTTTTAAAGAGCGAGTGGAACAAATGGGAGTTGATGAATTTGTACGCCGTCATCATGCCGCAGAACGTGCCCTAATGGCCATGGGAATTACCTTTAATGTCTATTCTGAAAATGAAGGTACAGAACGTATTATGCCTGTTGATATTATACCGAGAGTATTATCGGCAGAAGATTGGGAACATTTAGAGAAAGGCCTAGTCCAACGTATAACGGCTTTAAATTTGTTTTTGCAAGATATTTATAACGAGCAAAAAATATTGAAGGACGGTATTGTCCCTCGTGATTTGATAGAAACATCTAAAGATTTCTTACATCCGATGAAGGGTGTCACACCTCCTAAGGGAATCTGGATTCATATTACAGGCACTGATTTAATTAGAGGAGATGATGGGCGTTTTATGGTGTTAGAAGATAACCTCCGTTGTCCTTCTGGTGTTTCTTATATGCTTGAAAACAGAGAGTTATTGAAACGTACCTTCCCCGAGGTTGTTGCTAAAACTCGTATTCAGCCAATTTCTGATTATCCAACTCGTCTATTGGAAATGCTACAACACATCGCAGGCCGACCTAATCCGACGATTTGTGTGTTGACTCCAGGGATTTATAACTCTGCTTATTTTGAACATTCGTACCTTGCCCAGCAGATGGGAGTAGAGTTAGTTGATGCTAGAGATTTGGTAGTCGATGGAGGATACGTGAAAATGCGTACAACAAAAGGACTTCAAATAGTGGATGTAATTTACCGCCGTATTGATGATACCTTCTTGGATCCTAAAGCCTTTAATCCTGATTCTTTAATTGGCATTCCTGGTATCATGGACGTTTATAAGGCAGGTAGAGTGGCTCTTGCAAATGCCCCAGGTACAGGTGTGGCGGATGATAAGGTAATTTATGCGTATGTGCCAAGAATTATCAAGTACTATTTAGGAGAGGAGGCTCTCTTACCAAACGTAGATACTTACATTTGTGGTGAGGAAGATGATTGCAAATATGTGCTTGAAAATATTGAAAAATTAGTAGTGAAAGAGGCAAATGCTGCGGGTGGTTATGGAATGCTTATCGGGCCAAAGTCAACCAAAGAAGAACAAGAACTGTTTAAGCAAAAAATTAAAGATAATCCACGTAACTACATTGCACAACCTACTATTTCGCTGTCTCGTGTACCCTCTTTAGTAGAAGACCATCCTGAGGGGCGTCACGTTGATTTACGCCCTTATGTCTTGTACGGTAATGGCGTGCAAGTTATTCCTGGAGGATTGACTAGGGTAGCTTTACGTAAAGGCTCGTTAGTCGTAAACTCTTCGCAAGGAGGTGGTTCAAAAGACACTTGGGTTTTATATTAATATTGCTTTATTTTTATTCTAGTGGAAAGCCTAATGGATATTCGTATTCATTAGGCTTTTTTGTGCGTATATTTGTCTGTTATAACTAATTGAAACAGATGCTTACACTCTCTGAAATTTGGATTTATCCAATAAAATCGCTTGGAGGAATTTCCTTGCAAGAAGCAAATATGACAGAACGAGGACTTCAAAACGATCGTCGTTGGTTATTGGTAGATGAGGCGGGCGTGTTTATTACGCAGCGTCAATATTCTCAATTAGCACTATTTTCGGTTCAGTTAGAGGCCGAACACTTGCTTGTGACCAATCGCAATACCATGGACACCTTACGTTTCTCTTGTGCTGATTATAGTGAAAAACAAGTGAGTGTTCTGGTCTGGGATGATACCATTTTAGCTAATGAAGTGAGTGAAGTATGCTCGCATTGGTTTACGGAACAATTACAGATGCACGTACGTTTAGTTTATATGCCAGATTCGTCAAAACGGCTAGTTGATTCTCGTTACGCTCAAACACCAAATGATATTACTTCTTTTTCAGATGGTTACCCTTTTCTGTTAATCGGACAATCGTCTTTAGATGATTTGAATACTCGTCTGGAAAATCCTGTGGAAATAAATCGCTTTAGACCCAATTTGGTCGTAACAGGAGCCTTACCTTATCAGGAAGAAGCATGGTACGAGTTTGAAGTGGGAGCGGTACAATTTTGGGGAGTAAAGCCGTGTTCTCGCTGTATCTTAATCACCGTTGACCCACACACAGGGGAGAAACCATCAAAAGAGCCTTTATTGACCTTATCTAAGTACCGAAAAGTAGGCAATAAAGTATTGTTTGGACAGAATGTAATCGCCAAAACACTCGGTCTGTTACGGGTAGGGGATGCACTTGCTGTTCATAGTCAATTGGTATAAAGCTAGGAAGTTGGGGGGCTTTCCTTTTACTGTTTATTCAGATAGCTATTGAGCAAATAGCTAGTTAAGGATATGAAATTATTAAAAACGCTTAATTTATTGAGCATAGATGTGGTAGCAGGAGCGATGGTGTGTAACGCTGTATTTTGGCGATTGCCAGATGGGAAATCCCCTATTCCTTGGCTTCATGTGCTTGTGTTAGGCTTATCAATTTTTTTGATTTATACAGTAGACCGTCTTTTGGATAACCGAAAAATGAGTCAAATCCCAACAGAAAGACATTCCTTTCATCGCAAATATGCCTTATCGCTTTGGGTGAGCATTGGAATTGTTTTATTAACATTGTTGACGCTACTCTTTTTCCTACCCATGAAAACGCTGTATGTAGGAGGGATGATTGCAGGGGTATCTGCTTTTTATCTCTGGATCGTCAGTAAAATTAGTCCTACGAGCACCTGGCAATGCGGGAAAGAAATTGTCACAACCTGGGTTTATACTGCTGGTGTTTGTGGAATTACGCTTCCTTATCGTTCAGTAAGTTATGAGGCTGTTGCAATGCTCTTACTCGTTTTTCAGAATCTTTTACTTTTCTCTTGGTGTGAGCAGAAAAAATTTCCTATGGTTCATTCTCTTGCCTCATATTTCGGTGAAAAGAAAACAAAAAATATAATTATTTTTATATTTGCCTTGCTCTTTTTGGGAAATCTCTTTTCCCTAGTACATTCATCCCATCATTTTCAGCAAGAACTTGCTCTCTTATTTATCGTCATGAGTTCTATTTTAACAGTCATCGTTTTTAAAGTTGATTTTTTTCTTAAAAATGACCGTTATCGTTGGATTGGAGATGGTATTTTTTTATTACCCACATTACTGTTAATCGTATGAATACTTCAGAAACAAACCCCAAACAGTCGCCTTATGTTGCCCTAAAATATCCTCAATTTGTGGCTTATATTTTTGCCAATGGGTTATTTACAATGGGATTATTAATGCAAGAAGTGATTTTAGGATATGAGTTGTATAAAATTACACATGATCCTCTTGCTCTAGGACTTATAGGTCTTGCAGAAGCACTACCATACATCTCGCTTGCTCTCTTTGGAGGCTATTTTGCCGATCGTAGAGACAAAAAAGTGATTATGCTCGTTAGTTTATTTGTCATTATATTAGGGTCGATCACGCTGGTATGGGCCATGAGCCCAGCCGCAGGTTTTGGTGTGACCCAAAAGCTATGGACGGTATATGGAACCGTAATTTTAGTAGGATTTTCTAAGGGCTTTTACAGTCCTGCCTCTTCATCGCTCAATCCATTTTTAGTGCCTAAAGAAATTTTTGGTAATGCTGCCACATGGGCAAGTTCATTATGGCAAGCAGGGGCTATTTTAGGACCAGGTTTTGCTGGTTTCTTGTATGCCTATTTAGGACTTACCAACACGCTGTGTTTTGTGGTAGGGTTGCTAATCGTGGTAATGCTATTGATTACAACCATTACATCACCTCCTATTCCTGAACAAAACGAGGCGAAAGTAGATATTTTCACTTCCTTGAAAGAAGGGATAAAGTTTGTGTTTAGCACTAAAATTATCCTTTACTCAATTTCATTAGACTTATTCTCTGTCTTGTTTGGAGGGGTTATTGCTTTACTACCTATTTTCGCAGAAGACGTATTAAAAGTAGGAGCAGAGGGGTTAGGTTTGCTACGTGCTGCACCCTCTATCGGAGCTATATCAACGATGATTTTAATGGTTTATTTTCCTCCATTAAAACACGCATGGCGTAATTTATTGTTAGCCGTGGGAGGTTTTGGATTAGCAACATTGGTGTTTGCTTGCTCTACCAACTTTGCCTTATCGATTGTTGCCCTTTTCTGTACTGGAGCCTTCGATAGTGTTAGTGTAGTGATTCGTCAGACTATTCTCCGATTCTTTACGCCTGATGAAATGAGAGGAAGAGTTGCTTCCGTAAATGGTATATTTGTAAGTTCTTCTAACGAGTTAGGTGCGTTTGAATCTGGAGTTTTAGCAAAACTGATGGGTACAGTTCCTTCTGTTATGTTTGGTGGAGCGATGACACTCATTATTGTTTGTGTAGTATGGTTTCGATCAAAAGAAAATTTTAATATGAAAATCGAACATTGATTGCTTCTGGAAATGAACTGATTCATGATAAATAATAGCGATTCATGCTTTGTCTCTTTGGATACAGCATGAATCGCACTCTCATTTTGGCACGCTATTTGTGTTTCCTTGTTCGTTCGTTCTAATCTAACGTAGATATCATCTTCCGCCGAAGCGTCTAAAAAATCATGAAGAAATTATTATATATAGCCTTTTCTGTCATTCTTCTCTTATTATTGAATAATGAGGGTGGGTATGCACAGGCAAAGCTAAAAGCTGCGAATCGTCAATTTGAACAGTTAAGTTATATCGATGCGATTCGTTTGTATGAAGACTTCCTTTCTGATTCTAAAATTGATTCAAGTGCTCGCAAAGAAGCCTTGAAAAAGCTAGCGTATTCCTATCGTAAAGTCCAAGATACTCGTAATGCAGAACATGCCTTTTCTGACTTGTTAAAGCTTTTCCCAAGCGTAGAAAGTGAAAACTATTTATATTACGCACAAGCTCTTGCGGCTAATGGTAAATATAAAGAAGCTCAGAAAGCTTACTCTGTCTATGGAGAAAAGCAAGATGCAGATTTACGAGGAAAGCGTTTTACGGTTTCCTATATGGACATGAGTCGCTATTATCAAGACTCATCTTCTTATAAAATTAATTACCTACCTATCAATTCTCGTCAAGCAGATTTCAGCCCTATGTATTACAAAGGGGGGTTGGTATTTTGTTCTTCAAGAGAAGAGTCAGGAGCGATTAAACACGTATTTAATTGGAATCAAACTCCTTTTCTGGATTTGTATCTCACACCAGATACATCTCAGCTAAATAACCTATCTTATGTGGGTGCTGCAGCTGCGGGTGGTGCTGCGGCAAGTAGTGCTGACATTGAAGCACCAGCTTTGCAATTAACAAAAGTAGAAGAGTTTAGTCGAACGCTTAATACAAAGTACCACGAAGGACCTATGTGTTTTTTTAAAGGAGAAGAGAAGGTGATTCTTACACGAAATAACTATTCTAAAGGACGTGGAGCAAGAGAGTCGAAAGATGGTACCAATCGTTTAAAGCTTTACATTGCAGATTTACAAAAGGGAGCATGGAGTAATGCGAAAGAATTACCCTTTAATTCAGATGAATATTCTTGCGGTCACCCAAGCTTAACGCCTGATAATACAAAAATGTATTTCGTGTCGGATATGCCTGGTGGTTTTGGAGGTACTGATATTTATGTAGTAGAATACAATAACGGTAACTGGGGCTCTCCTGTGAATGTAGGGAAAGAAATCAATACCGAAGGAAATGAAATGTTTCCTTTTATAGATGAAAAAGATAATCTTTACTTCGCTTCAGATGGTCATGAAGGACTTGGTGGCTTAGATATGTTCTATGCAGAGTTAAAAAATGGTATAGCAACAAAAGGAGTGGTTAACTTAGGTGCTCCTATCAACTCAGAGAAAGATGATTTTGGATTGATTACTGATGGAGGTCGTACAAAAGGATTCTTTTCTTCTAATCGAAAAAGAGGAGTGTACGATGATAATATTTATTCATTTACACGAATTTGTCGCCCGCTTACATTGATTGTATATGATGCAGTAACAAAAGCTCCTTTAGAAAATGTAGATATTCGTACAATCATCAATACAGAAAATAGAGATTTAAGAGTAACAGGCTTAGATGGTTCTACTGCGATGTGTTTGGAGGCAAATGCAGAGTACGAATTTAAGGCGATTAAAGAGGGTTACCAGATGAACTCTATCTTGTTCTCCACTAAGAATGCGTCGGCACAGAATACTACCTTATCGATTTATTTAGAGAAAGCCCAAACAGCTATTCTAAAAGGAGTTGTAAAATCGGAACAAAATCAACAACCAGTAGCAGGTGTTGAAGTTATCTTGCAAAACTCGAAAGATAATACAACGCAAAAGGTATTAACAGGAGCTGATGGAGCATACGAATTCCAAGTGAAGCCCGGCGTAGAGCATACCCTAATTACGAAAAAAGATAAGTATGCGACCAATAAAGAAGTAATTGGGAAAGTTAAGAAAGATCAGGCAGGGCAAACAATCGAAAATACACAAAAAATGTATGGAGAAGGTGATACTTTTGTGTTGAAAAACATTTACTATGATTTAGATAAGTTTTTCATCAGAGCAGATGCCGCAAGAGAGATTGAGAAGTACTTGTTACCACTTTTGAAGAAATATCCAGAAATGAGTATTGAGATTCGTTCACATACCGATGCAAGAGCGAGTGATGATTACAATATGCAACTTTCTGCTAATAGAGCAAGGGCAGTGGTGGATTATTTGACTCGTCATGGTATTGCCGCTCACCGTCTAACTTCAAATGGATATGGAGAAAAAGAGTTAGCGAACGAATGTGTGGATGGAGTAAGATGTACAGAAGCTCAACATCAAGAAAACCGTCGTACCGAATTTAGAATTTTATCAGTGAAATAAGAATAAAGAATACTACTGAGTTCATCAAAAAAGCCCCAACTTGGGGCTTTTTTGATGATTATAGCATCTTGAATTTATCGTACTACAAAGTTGCAGCAGTGCGTTGAATGAAGGCCGTAAGGTCAGCACCCGTAAGCATATTTTGAGATAGCAGTGCCAAGTCATAAATCTGCTTTGCTAACTTTTTCTGCTGTACATCATCCACTTCATTGGCAATTTTACTGATTGAAGGGTGATTCGCATTAACAGAGACGATGTAGTTGTTAGGCATTCCTCCAAACATACCCATTCCACCACCAGTACGAGACATATCTGTCATACGACGCATAAACTCATTCTGAGTAATAATAGCAGGAAGTTCATCAACCGGCATTGCTTCTAATTGTACCGATTTAGTTTTGTCTGAAATTACTTCATCAAATACTTTTTTAACAGCTTCTTTTTCCGATTCAGAAAGAACCGCTTCTAAAGCAATACCTTTATCAATAAGCTTCTCAATTGTATCGGCATCCACACGTTTTAAGTTCGTCTTCACTAGTTTGCTTTCCAACATGTTGATAAAATGACTATCAAGCACGCTATCTAGTTTCAGTACATCATATCCTCTTTTACTTGCAGATTGAATGTAGCCATCTTGTGCTTTAACATCGGTTGCATACAAGTAGATAACATCATCATTTTTATCTTTTTGGTTCTCTTGAACAAACTCTGCATACTCATTGAAAGTATAGTACTTGCCTGTAACACTTTCAAGTAAACAAAAATCTTTTGCTTTGTCGTAAAATTTCTCATCCGAAATCATACCATACTTCACAAATACACCAATGTTTTCAAATTTCTCTTCAAACCCAGCTCTATCATGTTTAAACAAATCCGCTAACTTTTCAGCTACTTTACGAGTGATATAGCTATTGATTTTTTTAACATTAGAGTCAGCTTGTAAGAAACTACGAGATACATTCAACGGAATGTCTGGAGAGTCAATAACTCCATGTAACAGCATCAAAAATTCAGGAACAATATCTTTTACCTCATCTGTAATAAATACTTGACGGCTAAATAACTGAATTTTTTCACGTTGTAATTGAAGCTCATTTTTTACTTTCGGGAAGTATAGAATACCTGTCAGGTTGAAAGGATAGTCCACATTCAAATGAATCCAGAACAGCGGTTTCTCTGCGAATGGATATAATTCTTCATAGAACTTTAAGTAATCCTCATCGGTTAAGTCAGATGGTGATTTAGCCCAGATAGGAGTCGGATTATTGATGACTTTATCCCCAAATTCAATTTCAATTGGAAGGAATTTACAATATTTATCCAATACTTGTTTGATACGAACTTCTTCTAAGAACTCCAACGAATCTTCTGCAATGTGCAACACGACATCAGTCCCTCTGTTTTCACGCTCTGCGTCAGAAATCTCAAATTCAGTTGAGCCATCACAAGTCCATTTAACAGCTTGACTACCGTCTTTAAATGATTTCGTGATAATATCTACTCGTTCTGAGACCATGAAG
>JALRIJ010000549.1 GCA_023255485.1 Flectobacillus sp. | reverse complement strand
GTCAAAGCATACCTCTGGTCAAAGAGTGGTTTGAGTCTCTGGAGGTTGAAGATAGAGTATTGTGCTTTACGACGATTGATGCAGGAGTCATAGAACAGCTGAAGAGCATGCAGCTACAGCTCCAAAGAGTCGGAAGAATAGATCACGGGAAGTTCAAGATGATTTAGTATAACTAGACGTAGCAGACTGCTCCCAAGGAGAAGAACACTCGTAGGTTCGAATCAACGATGCAGCTGTGCAACACACTGGCCCACAAGTTTACTGAAGAATAGGCTTTGGCAGAGCAAGAATTCCTGCAGCACGTGAGAATCACAGACACGTTTGAGATGCATG
Source organism: Flectobacillus sp. (assembly GCA_023255485.1). Classification (GTDB taxonomy): domain Bacteria; phylum Bacteroidota; class Bacteroidia; order Cytophagales; family Spirosomataceae; genus JALRIJ01. The sequence continues at coordinate 684 of JALRIJ010000549.1, read as the reverse complement.
ACACTCTCACAGTCATGGAAGAGCTCGTACGCGACCCTAAAAAGTTTTACAATCTTGCAGAGATGATCGGAGGCAAAAATTACTTGGTTACTCCGCATGAGGTAATTTGGGAAAACTAGACTTTTATAAGCACTGCTCCTCTTTGGTTCGATATGCATTAACCAAACTCATTAGGCGCATGGATTATCTATTATTTCGAGAGAGCTTTGTTTATCTAACAACAAATTAACGTACATCAAAATTTTAAAGAGTGCATTGATAAAAATTAATAACCAGTAATTGTAAATACAGACAACAAAAACATCATAATTCAAACTGAAATCAAACCGTTTTGGCGTACTTTCTGCGAATAGGCAAAGGAATCAGATAAGTCACAGGAGCTTATTTCAATGATAAGGCATAAAGCATTCAACGAGTTTGGTTTAAACAAATAAGAAATAGATTCTCTGCATGGAGGCCTGGCGCATAATAATTAACACTTAATAATTGACAAAGTTGATGAGTTTTTAGCTAAAATTAACGATTGTATTATAAACTAAGGAACTGAAAAACAACCACAACTTAAACTCAAGGAGCTATGCATGAACACAATTAAAGAAGCTTCTCAAATCAAGGACCCCGAAAACTCAATGCAGATTGCCAAGGATTTCTTCTTTACGATGGTTTCAATGGCTCCAGGTATTG
>JALRIJ010000548.1 GCA_023255485.1 Flectobacillus sp. | reverse complement strand
ATCGTGGTTTTCCAGAAGGATTCTGGCACGGTCACCGAGGCAGACAAGCTCAAGTTTGATGAACTCACCACCACCCTGCAGGACGCAGAGGGTGTTGCTCCAACCGTGGAGGGACAAGTTCCTTCAGTGCTTGGACCCACCTACTCAGAAGACGGCAAAGCTGTTGAGTATCTCGTCTTCTACTCAGCAAGCGGTGAAGAACTGCTCAGCAGTATCAACGGTCTGCGCACTGAACTGGCAGATGCCACTCCTGCTGGCTTCACGGCTTATGTAACCGGCCCAGGTGGTTTGCTTGCTGACTTCGTCAGCGGCTTCGCCGGCATTGATGGCATCTTGCTCATCGTGGCACTGCTGGCCGTGTTCATCATTCTTCTGGTTGTCTACCGAGCACTCTTGCTGCCGGTTCTGGTGCTGCTGACCTCGGTCTTCGCCCTCTCTGGCTCAATCTTGGGTATTTACTACCTCGCTCTGAACGACGTGATCAAGGTTTCCGGTCAAAGCCAGGGAATCCTTTCGATTCTGGTCATTGGTGCTGCCACCGACTATGCCCTGCTGTTCGTGGCCCGTTATCGCGAGGCACTGTTCGAAGTTCAGAACAAGTGGTCTGCACTGGGCCGCGCATTCCGTGGTGCTTTTGAGCCCATCTTTGCCTCTGCGGCAACCGTGATTGCAGCGCTTCTGTGTCTGCTGTTCTCGGATCTCAACTCCAACAAGGCACTGGGCCCCATTGCTGCCTTCGGTATTGGTTTCGCCTTCCTCGCTGCCATTAGCTTCCTGCCTGCCTTGCTGGCCATCTTTGGTCGCGCAGCTTTCTGGCCATTTATGCCCAAGCCTGGCAAGAAGAAGCTTGCTCCGGTTGAGCCCAACACTCTTCCTGGCCTCGAAGGTGTTCGCGGTCTCTGGAAGGGCGTGGGCAACCTCATCGGTAAGAAGCCTCGTGCAACCTGGATCATTACCTTGGTTGTGTTGCTTGCCGCAATTGCTGGTCTTCCTGGCCTGAAGGCAAGCGGTGTTCCGCAAACT
>JALRIJ010000547.1 GCA_023255485.1 Flectobacillus sp. | reverse complement strand
TGCTTGCCAAGGAAGATAGCAGACTCCCTGCTATCCCCATTATAAAAGTTTGTTTCCAATTCATTTTGTTACCGGTACACTAAGTTGAAAAGCTAGTACTTCTGGTGTGCCTCCTTTGGTTACATTATATTCCGCTGGTTTTATAGAGAATGTGCCAGCAAAAACGCCACCTTCTGAGTTTTTAGTGAATGTGAATGGAATTTTGATTTGCTTCGTAACATCCTTAATTGTGAGATTACCAGTTGCTTCATAGCCACTGGCAGTTTTAGCAATAGCATCGGATGTAAATTTGACCGTTTGAAACGTTTGGGCATCTAATCCTTTTTTTGCGTGTCCATTACGCATTCCATTTCCGGTATTGATAGTGTTGGTTTCAATAGTTGCTGTTAGCTTAGAAGCTGCAAGATTGTTTTCATCAAAAAGTAATTCACTTTTAAGTCCCTTGAACGCACCATCAAATTTTTTGCTTGTAAACTTTACAGAGTAAGTGTTTTCATCAACTTTCCAAGAAGTTGAATTATTGATTACCGTGAATGCTGATGTTGCGAATAAGATGGCTATTAAAGCTGGATAAATTAATTGTTTCATGTTTTGTATTGTGTTAAAATTTACAATACAAAGATGGTAGCATTGAGGCTCAAGAAACGATGATGTAAAACAAAAAAAAACGTTGATGTAGGTCAACGTTTTTGGGTGAATGCCAAATGTTATTTTTTTAAAGCATTGCTTCGGATACGGCTAAGCGTTTCCTTGGTCATACCCAAGTAAGAAGCAATAATGTGTTGTGGAAACCTCTGAAAGAATTCAGGATAAGTATTTTGCAGTTGTTCTAATTTTTGTTCCGCTGTAAGTATTTGAGACGAATGTAATCGTTTCATAAGTTGAAAAGATTGTTTCTCTGTCAACACATTATTAAGTTCTGATATAACCGTCAGTTTACTCAGCTTGTTCGTAAAGTCATCTTTTGTGATTACCAGCAACTCAGAATCTTCGTAAGCATCAATATAATAGGGGGTTGGAGTGCCTATCATG
>JALRIJ010000546.1 GCA_023255485.1 Flectobacillus sp. | reverse complement strand
AAATCTGCAGGAGGTTCTTGAGTGATCGCATTTTTTGAGATTGCTCACTCAGTCTAAAGTTAAAACTAGACGAGAGGGACTGACACTACTTATCAAACTCGTGCATCATTAATTGCATTGAACTCTTGTACTTTTCATTCTCAAGTCTCAGACTGTTTATTTCTTTTTGCATTTATTCTCGCTGCCTCTGACTATCCATCGTCTTTGCTTGGAAAAGCTGAACCTAAGAGTCTAACAGAACTTTGGCTTGCATCATCTCAAGATGTTTTGCTGTTAAAATGTCTAAGTCTGCTTACGTATCAATCTACTTTTACTTAAGCTCCTTTATGCTAGAGTTATACTTTTGAAGATTCTAGTGAGAGATAATTTCAATTCTCTTTTTATCAACTAGGCAATCGAATACTTTTTATCTCCACTTCTCACAAAGCTAAACATGAGAATCTTCTTTGTTTAACCCACTTTTGTTTTGAAGACTGGATTCAAGTGTCGTAATGACCTATTTTAAGGCACCAACTTAATTTTCAAGCTGCGTAATCTTGTTAATATCCTCAGTTTTCTTTTTTTCTTATTGATCGACTTCAAAAAACAAATTTGAACGAATTAAATTTTTGTTGGCAAATGAGTCTGGACTGAAAATATTATTGCCTATTGTTTCATTGAACTAAGGCGATTATATTTGGCTGCTTCGTAAAGTTGGTGGCATTGGAGTATCTTCTATATCCATTTTTACCATAGGCAGCATTTATTTCAGAATCATCTTTAGACCCTGAGTTTGAAACACTGGATTCTTGGAGAGCTGAAGGATTTTTAAGCTTTTGTTTGAGTGTATAAAGAAAAGTTCCGTCATATCTTTGATTTAGTTACAAGTCAAATTGAGCTCTTCAAGTTTTTGGCATTTCTCAAGTCCCGAATTTTAAAGACTTGAAATTTGATTATTTGAAAGATTTAATTATACAAGGAATTTAAGATGGCCCAAGGTAGAATTGCCAACTTCTTTGAAATCAATGACGTTAAAAGAAAGATTCAAGGCTATCAG
>JALRIJ010000545.1 GCA_023255485.1 Flectobacillus sp. | reverse complement strand
CAAACTTGAACAGAGTATCTCTAACACTTTTGGTGATTGGACTATTGAAGGTGGCGATGACTCAATTATTTTGAGTGAACGCCTTGGGTATCCTGTGCCTTCAACTGCTGATGTGACTGCTCAAACCTCTTCGGCTTATGATGTGCGTTCTGGTGTTGCTGAAACGGTCATCAAGGGTTATGTGGATGCCAACCTTGTTTCTGGTCCTGCATCTCGTAAAGTGCCAAATTTGGTCATTGAAGCGGATGGCGCTCGCGGTAACACTGTGAAGGGTCAGGCTCGTTTCGATGTGTTGCAGGATTTCCTGTATCCAATCGCTCAGACTGGAAACATTGGTTACACCATTGATCAGGTTGATTCAGAATTGGTGTTCAAGGTTTATGAGCCTGTGGACCGCACTGGTATTATTCGCATGGATTTGCAGAATGGCAAACTTTCAAAAGCGGACTATGCGTATTTGCGACCAAAGGTAACTCGTGCCATTGTTGGCGGTTCTGGTGAGATGCAGGAACGAATCTTCTTTGAGGGTTCTAATGCTGTTTCTTTAGAGGCTGAGAATGTTTGGGGCCGTAGGGTTGAAGTTTTTGTTGATAACCGCGGTTCGAATGTAAACACTGAGTTGGCTCAATCGGCTGCTGAAGCGTTGGTTGATAACGGTAAAACTATCGTGAATCTCAATGTGACTCCTTCAGATGACCAAAACATGCGTTATGGTTTCGACTGGGGCTTGGGTGACATTGTTACTGTTGTTGTTGGTGACACTGAGGCTTCGGCTGTAGTGAACACTGTTGGCATTTCGATTGAAGTTGATGGTGTTCGTGTTTCAGCTGAGGTTGGCACTCCAACTCCTTTGAGTTTTGAATCAAAGTTGGTGTCTGCTTCTAATTCGGCGGCTCAACGCATTTCGGCTTTGGAGCGCAACACTACTGGTTTTGGTGTAAATACTCATTATCAGGCTGGTGGTGGAACTAGTGGCACTCAGCCTGTGTTTCCTGCTGATGCAATCACTTCTTCCTATAACCGTTTTGGCCACATGGTCCATTATTCAAT
>JALRIJ010000544.1 GCA_023255485.1 Flectobacillus sp. | reverse complement strand
CACGTCGCCGGAAGGGATGCAAATCAAGATTGAGGTGGCGGAATGACCATGCGTGAGAGGATTGCTGACTGGATCAGCGGCGGGGCGTTGACGCGAGCGAGGCATGACGCGCGCCAAGGATGGGCCGATGGGTATCGCCACCGCATTGATGCCGAATGGTGCCGGTACCAATACAAAGACAAGGCGCGCATGGCCCACATGCTGCAAGAACGGCTCAATCGCATCGCCGCCTGCGAAACCCCGTCAGCCAACGGCACAGTGCGCCGCATGGCCCGTATTGCGCGGGAGGCGCTGGAATGACGCTAGATGAAATCATCGTAGCCAATGCCTACCGTATGCCGTCGCAAGTCACGCCATACCACGCGCAACTCATGGCTGACCACATGGCGCATCGATCCTATAACGAGGGCCACCGCCCGCATGTGATCTGCAACAGCCGATTGACCGAGGCCGCGCAAGCTGACCGTATCAACGTCATCTCTGATCGGCTTATGCGCATCCTGATCGACGGTGACGCATCCATGTCGGAGATACGCCAGCGCATGCAGGTGCATTCTGACGACATTAGCGCGGCACTGGAAAAGCTGATGATTGCCGGAAAGATCACGTCGTATGAACTGTATTTCGGCACAAAAAGCCACCGCGTCATGTATGGGGTGAAAGATGACCAATAACGCGATAGGCCCAAAGGCCGAGACGTTTGCGCGATACGCGGAACATGCCGCCAATGGGCTGACAACCGATCAAGCCGCACAGGCGCTGGGCGTCCGTAAGTCCACCGTGCGCGCCTATGCCAAAGACCATGGGATTGCCTTCACCGACTATAACCCGTGCCGAGTGAGCAAAACACCACGGGCAGCACCGACAGAGCGCGATGTGTTGACAGTGTTCAAGAAAAGCCGCAACGAGCTGGGGCATTTGGCAAAGCCTGTGCCGATCTCGCTGCCGCGCCCCCCGTTTGATTTGGATATGGAGACTGTGAGATGACCCCACACCTGGAATCCCTAGCCTACCGCATCTGGGCCTATGCAAACCCGCGTGAGTGGGAGTGCAGCTATGCAGAAATCG
>JALRIJ010000543.1 GCA_023255485.1 Flectobacillus sp. | reverse complement strand
CTTCCGATCTCCCCAAAACCCCAAAACCCCTTTATTATAAAAATTATAATAATTATAATATGAACCAAAACATAAACAAACAGCAAGCAAAGACTCTGAAGAAAAGCCTGAACCTCATGGTAGTCAAGCGCAAAAAGCTGTACGAGGAGGCGAGAAGACTCACGCCCACCGAAGCATTCTTGATTTTAATCTCCGTCGCTGTTGGCATCGGCTACGTTCAAGTATCGTCCTTCTACATCAGAGATCCATGGTTTTACATTTACCCGACGTTGACCTGCATCTTCAACTTGCTGTTTGGCTACTTGTCTGTTTACCTCCTACTGGACGCAAAGGCATTAAAAGAGCAGCTGGGGTCATTTCAGGAGCTTGCATATTACTTCACCTCTGATAGGGCATGGATCATGCTAATTGGGCTTTAATACGGAATCTTTTGCATCCTTATGTCAGCGTATTGCTGGAATCACATAGTAAACTTTTTGAGTACAGAGATCCATAGGCTTCTATCATCATAATAAAGCAACAAAAACTACATAGACTTGCTCGTGGATGAAGATATTAACCAATACTGGATAATGGGTCTTATGATCTTGTTTTATTACAATATCTGTTTCAAGTAGAATTATCAAAACTACTCAAATTTGTCGTATTACATCTTTTTTGGAATTATATACTCGCTGGTAATGTGTGTGGGCATTTCGATCTATGCCATTTACATCGCTTAGTGGCAAAACGATGAAGCCTACATAGAAGTCGATAACACTATAAAGAAGAGCATCGACACAACTAACATACCACCAATCTGCATCATTCCCGGCTTGACTATCTCCTTTTGTTTCTAGTTTTACTTCTTGTAGGTGGTGCATACCATGAAAAAGACTAATCAGACGCATCAGGAATCAAAGAAGCTTGGTTTTATGACAGTGCTCACTGTTTTTGTTCTGTACATGCTGCTTTTCATCATCAGCTGGCTTGCAACACCAGATCCACAAACTGCACTCACAAATAAATCGGTAGATCAAGCAATAACGAAAGCAGAAATTGTAAGAGACATTATTTTGGTTGTGCTAGGCT
>JALRIJ010000542.1 GCA_023255485.1 Flectobacillus sp. | reverse complement strand
GTTCAGTGGCCTGCGCTGAAGTGTGACGGCACTGATACAGTGGATAGCTACCCACTCCAGCTTTGCAAAGTCATTGAGGTGCTCAAAACAGAGCTCGACAGAGAACTGCGGCTGCAGGAGGCCAGGGCGAAGGAAGCGGCAGCCAAGAAAGAGCGAGAACGCCTAGATAAGCTTCGTAGAATTTCGTTGGATACTTCTCGGCTAAAGTAGATGTTGCCTTGGGCAATAGTTTTGATGGCTTCAATGAGCTCGTCACGACCTATGGTTTTTATTATAAAACCCGAAATTCCTGCATCAATTAAATCATGAACGATAGATACATCGTATGACACAGAAAGTGCTAATATCTTTATGTTGGGAAATTTTTTCTTTACTTTTTGAGTGAGTTCCATGCCCGTCATTTTGGGCATATATAGGTCGGTTAGTACAATATCGACAGGGTTATCGTTTAGAAAATTTAATGCAGAGTTACCATCAGAGCATTTCCCGATTACCTTAAAATCTCCTACACCATGTAGCATAGCTTCAATGCCATCCAGTAAAATTTGGTGGTCATCAACAATTAAAATCTGTAACTTACTACCTGACATCAGTTTAAATTCAAGGGAATTTCAATCACAACACTTGTGCCTCTTCCTATTGAAGAATCAAAATTAACATTTCCGTTTAGATATTCGACACGAGTGGCAATGTTTTTTAGGCCAATACCATGATTTTCTGTGTTAGCGGTATCAAATCCACGACCATCGTCTTCTATGATAAGAATGAGTTCGTCATCATGCCGAACAAGTTCGATGTTTACTCTCTTAGCTTCGGCATGCCTAATAATATTACTGATAATTTCCTGAATAATACGATATAACATTAATTCTATCTTTTCATCGAATCGTTCTTTGAAACCCACGATTTGCAGTTCTATTTCAAGTTTTCCTGCAGCATTTACTTTATTTGTAAATTGCTTTAGGGCCGAGCTTAATCCAAATTTGGTTAATGAGCTTGGCATCATATTATGTGAGATTTCTCTAATTTCTTTGATACTATCTTCAAGTAAATCGATAGAGCTATGTATCTCA
>JALRIJ010000541.1 GCA_023255485.1 Flectobacillus sp. | reverse complement strand
CATGAACCCAAAATATCTAAACACTGCAAGGAAAGATAAGTAACTCTCTCTCAACTTGTCAAAAGTTCATGAAAGTCGCTTAAAACATTCAATTTAACAATAAATTTAAGAGTTTCAGAGAGAAAGATTAAAGTTTGACTAAGAAAAATAAAACAACACAAATTTATAGTAAGGAATAATTCACCGTCGGACAAGTGCAAAGGGCAGCTAAAATGGAGACATTGGCGAATGTCAGGACGATAACTTAAAAGTGAACGGCTAGAGAAGTTAAGTGCTGGAAAACACCCCAATCTATTACTCTTCAAATTCAATATACGATAACATAAACTAAAGAATTCACAATCTCTAGAACAATCTTGACTAGGCAAGACAATTGGAGAGACAACAGAGTCTAGCTAATGCTGAACATCATTACGTGCTTACGACGCCTGTGAAGAAACAAATTTTAGACAAAGATGACTACAAAGATCTTCTTAATGTCAATCAAATAAATTCATAAAGAATTGCAGATCAAAATAAACAAGTTCGTTCTGCAATTCAGCAGATTTTAGACAATAGATAATTTGAAGAAAGTTCTCCAAGCTAAACGCCTTTCGTTCCATTTAAGCTTGCAGGTCTACCTCAAATAAAACAGCAAGGAATCACAAGTCCGATGGCAACAAGAGGAAACAGCATCTTGCATCACTTCAACACAGAGAAGACTGCACAAATCGCAAGGATCAACGAGTACAGAATGCTTTTTGCAAAGCTGGGCTTGAATTATGATCAAGACGTGCCTCAAAAAATAAAAGAACAACTTGAACTTGATAAGAATTCTAAACAAATTTTAATAAATCTAGCTAAAAAGTTTGAAGATGGGGAGTTCAACAAGTAACTGTCTGGAAGCCCAAGACCACTGACTCCAGTTGGCGAAAACCTTCCTGGCCCCGTGTTAAGCAGCACGAGTCCTAAAAAGTTCAAACCGCCTGCTCCAAAAGCAATAGAATACGAACTACCATACCTCGTTCTAGCAGTAAAACCAGATCAACCAACTTTAATAAAAATAGGAAACCCAATAATAAACAAGCACGAAAACCACCCAATAAATAAACTGTTAAAGTTAATT
>JALRIJ010000540.1 GCA_023255485.1 Flectobacillus sp. | reverse complement strand
AGTATATATGGAGTATATGTATTGAGCCATTATTCTTCTGGTTGTTTATATTACCATCACCCACCCATCACCCATTTGGGCAGGGGGTCTAAGGGGGTCAGAACCAGCAAAGCTGGTTGCTAACGCGCTACGCGCGGCATGCTGCCCCCTTAAAAGTGAAATGATTTTGAACCAGTTAATGCAGCGTACAAGTCTAACCAAAGAAGAGAAGAGAATAGAAGAGAAATGAGCCACCACCGTCGTCTTGTACTAACACCAAGCGATAAAACAGCAATCGCCAATGCCCAAGAAGCCGCAATCAGCACACAGTTGGCAATTTATTGTCTTCCATTACCTGAGGATGTAATCCAATCTATTCTGCACATGTTGTTTATTCCTACTGCGCATTTTATTCAATTTATGTCGCAAAAACGTATTAGAACAAGAATAATGAAGAAAGCCATTGCATTTCTACCCATCAAGTCAAGACAACACCATTCATTTAGTGATCAATTAGATGTTAATAGAGATCTAATTGAGGATAATCATTAGACACCAATGGAAAAAATGAAAAAAAAGTGATTGTACATATATTTTTCAGTTACCAACCTCAATTATGCTGAGCGTGATGATTATAGTCCATTTAACGCCGGATTTTTGACCATTGCATCATTGTTGTGAGGATTTGGTACTATGATATTTGGTCTCAAGTAATATACAGGGTTGTCAGATGACGAATATTCGGGGTCATATATGTAAATGTCTCCATTTGGAGCGATTTGAATATCGCCTCTTTTTTTATTACTGTTTGTATCATCTGTTGTAGAAATTGTACCGGTTGACATGTTAAGGCCAAACTTATACAACAATATAGCAACAATCGAAGACATGAACAAAAATGGAATAAATACAATAATCCATGAAATAACTGTTAGGCCTTGTAGGCAGAGCAGATTAATTAAAAATGTAATAATAATAGAAACAAATAGTTTGACAATTGCTGTATTGTACATTTGAATTGAAAAATCAATGGCGATTTGCGTGAATGCAAAAATTAGGTAAATAACAGCCGGCGGACACAATGGAGGAAGTGATATCATTATACTGTATTAATATAAAAAGGGACATGCTGT
>JALRIJ010000053.1 GCA_023255485.1 Flectobacillus sp. | reverse complement strand
CAAAGGCGAAATCGTGATTGTGGTGGCAGGGAAGGAATAGACAACTAGATGTTGGATTTTGAACGATGAATTTTGAATGGTAAAACAGCAGAAACTATCTGTTTGATTAAAAGCCACTTATTTCATAAAACAACGTCCAACATTTAAAATTCAACATCCAAAATCCAATAAATTTCTTAGCTATGCTCAGACGAATCAGCTTAGTAGTACTTATTTTCGCTTCGTTTCTCCTTCGGTCAGTGGCTCAACAATTGAGTCAAGACGCTAAAATTGCGGTCGTGACCGTCGAACCGGGGAAAGAGTTATATGATGTTTTTGGACATTCATTACTCTGGATTTATGACCCCTCTTTGGGAATCGACCAAGCTTATAGTTGGGGAGGATATGACTTTAGTACCCCTAATTTCTACGGCAAGTTTGTCCGAGGAACGCTTCCCTATCGCATGAGTTATGCGACCTTAGCTCAGAATCAGGACTACTATCAGCGAGAAAACAGAGGAATGACTTTGCAAGAATTACGCCTTTCTCCTGCTCAAAAACAGGCGATTTTTGACGAGATTCAGGCACAGTATAACGACCCAGACCGTCGGATTTATCCTTATAAATTCTTCTTCGACAACTGTGCTACTCGTGTTCGGGATGCAGTGCTGATTGCGGTAAAAGATACCAACAACCTGATTCAAGACAATAATTTAGCAGGGCAAAGTTACCGTCAGTGGATGAATAAATGCCTGACCAGAGGACACCAAGACTGGGCTGCTGTGGGGATGAATATGGCATTGGGCTTACCATCGGACGAAAAAGTAGGGCCTTATAAAGCCTGCTATTTACCCGAAAACTTAGAAGCCGCTTTACGAACCGCCAAAGTTCCTGTCGTAGCCAATGAAATACCCTTATTTCAAACCTTCCCGAAAGAAGACAATAGTACGCCTTTTTTACAAAGTCCGAGTTTTATCTTTAGCTTATTCTTAATCTTTACGATTTTTATCAGTTACAAAAATCGCAAAGCAAACAAAGGATTTACCCTTTTCGATAAAATTTTGTTTGGCCTTGTAGGCTTTATTGGCTGGTTTTTATTCTTCCTAGGCGTAGGCACAGACCACGGCGTAACTAACTGGAACTTAAACCTTTTGTGGGCATTTCCTTTGCATATCCCATTGGCATTTACAGTCAAAGACAAGGCAAAATACTTCAAATTGACTAGCATTCTCATTGTGATCAGCTTATTCTTTGTAGCTGGCTATTCGTTTGATTTATTGTTGTTTGTGTTACCCATTTTAGTACGCTCTATTTATCACGCTACGGGGAAAAATGCGTAGAAGAGTATTGTTTTTTGAAACTAGGGTCTATCACACATTAGATAGACCCTAGTTAAATTGATTTAGCTAGAATCCATATTAGCGAATATGTCCAAAAAGCAAAAAATAGGGAGTGTTAAATAGCATATCCTAATTAAAACAAATCGTTTATCTTCCAAAACCGTATGCTTGCATAATACATTTATTTTCTGCAAATTAGGCTATGTTTCACCAACCAAACAAGGCCATGTATCAGACTATTATTTTCGATATACAAGATGCCATTTGCCGCATCACGTTAAATCAACCTGCTGTTTTTAATGCCCTTTCTAAGGAAATGCTGATGGAGTTACGACAAGCGTTTGAGGTCGTCGCTGCTGATGATGCCATTCGGGTAGTCGTGCTTACGGGTTCGGGAGATAAGGCTTTTTCTTCAGGACAAAACCTGAAATCTGGACTGAATCCACAAATGGATAGTTTGGGGGATTTCCTTCGTACCTATTACAACCCTTTGATTTTAGCGATGCGAAAACTTCCGAAACCCATCATTTGCGAACTCAATGGGGTGGCTGTGGGAGCTGGTTGTTCGCTGGCATTGGCTTGCGATACCATTATTGCTTCTGAAAATGCTTCGATGGCACAGCTCTTCGTAGGAATTGGCTTAATCATGGATGCGGGTGCGTCCTTCTTTTTACCAAGAATTATTGGAACTCAAAAAGCCTTTGAACTATGTTCGACGGGGAAGAGTGTCAACGCTCAGGAATGTTTACGACTAGGCTTAGTCAATGCTCTTGTTGCACCCGATTCGCTCCGTAATCATGTTCAACAAGTGGCTGAGATGTACGCCAACGCTCCAACCAAAGCAATCGGAATGATGAAAAAGCTATTGAACGAATCTTCTTCTTCCACCTTAGAAGAATGTTTAGAACGAGAAGCCGTTCATCAAGAAATGGCAGGACAAACGGAAGACTTTATTGAAGGACTTGCTGCCTTTATGTGTAAGAAGAAACCTAGTTTCAAAGGACGGTAAATAGTACCATATAAAACAAAAAAAAGTCGATGGCATGACCGTCGACTTTTTCAATAACCCTAACCCATAAAAAATCTATGAAAGACTATTTATTTCTAACACTGAGTATTTCTGAAATTCTTTCGATGAGACATCTGAGAACCTACAAAAATAAGAAGGGCAAAACTACACATATCTCCTTTTGCCTTCGTACTATACACAAGTACAACATCCGTGCCAAAAAAAAACTATGAGCGAATTATTTATTATTTTTTTCTATAAATTTTATCAAAGCATAACCAATCTAACGACTATCGAGTAATAATTTACATAATAGATTAAAATAAAAGATAAACTATTTTTTATTTTTTCATTAAATAATAAAATCTATTAAAGCTCCCTTTTCTGCAATTTGAAATCCTTTTTCGGTTGAGGAAACAAAACCACAGTCAATTTGTGGGTCATGGTCAAAATATAGCAACCAATCATTCGCTACAGCTTGAGTTAACAACTCATTTTTCTCTTCCATCGTTTGTAAAGGACGTACATCATAACTCATCACATACGGTACAGGAATATGAGCCATAGAAGGAATGGTATCAGCAGCAAAAACAATTTCTTGATTTTTGTAATGAATTTTGGGCATCAACATTTTTTCGGTATGCCCATCCGCTACTAGAATATCTATGGAATTAAAAGGTGGGACAATTTCGTCGTTAATAAAAAAAAGTTGCCCTGCCTCTTTAATTGGCATTATATTTTCTTTGAAAAAAGTTGCTTTTTCTCGTGGATTAGGATGAATTGCCCAATCGTAGTGTTGGGAATGAGTCCAATATTTTGCATTCGGAAACGTCATTTCAAATTTTGTTCGATCTTGATTCCATTGCACTGCTCCTCCACAGTGGTCAAAATGTAGATGAGTAAGAATCACATCGGTCACTTCTTTCTCCGAAAACCCTGCTTTACGAATCGACTGCACCAAATCCCCATCGCCATGACGATAATAATACCCTTGCCATTTGGCATCCTGCTTTGAACCCATGCCTGTATCAACTAAAATTAGTTGATTCCCGTCTTCCACCAAGAGGCAACGCATTTTCCAAGAACAAAGGTTATTTTCATCCGCAGGATTCAATTTATTCCAAAACGATTTTGGAACAACACCAAACATGGCTCCTCCATCTAATTTGAAATTTCCTGCATCAATTGTATGTAAAGTCATGATGATTCCTGATTTAATAGAACATATATAGAAAAAGCCACTTTTCTATATATGACATGGATAACATGTATAGAAAAGTGCCATTTTCTATACATGAGAAGTAGTACGTGTATAGAAAAAGCCTGTTTTCTATACATATTCTTGCTATTTCATACTAACAACGGTTACACCAGCCCCACCTCTATCTGGGTGTTCGTCTTGGGTTTTGGCTACTTGATTATAGCCTCGCAAGTGTTGACGAATTAGATTTCGTAAAATTCCGTCGCCTTTTCCGTGTACAATCCGAAGTTCGTTGTAACCAATCATAATCGCATCGTTCATAAACTGATCTACTTCTACCAACGCTTCTTCTCCACGTCTTCCTCGAATATCAAGGTTGAAAGAGAAGTTCATTGTTTTTTCGTTCAAATCTAAGCCAACCACCTTATGAGCTTTGGGTGAAACCTTTTGTTTATACTCTTTCTTAGAAATTTTCTCTAAGCGATTTAGTTTAATTGTAGTTTTCAAATCACCAATGGCAACGTCCGCATCTTTTCCACGAATATCTAATACTTCACCCAAGGTTTCCTGTCCTTTAATACGTACCAAAGAGCCTATGACAATCTCCCCTCCTACCACTTCAATTTTCGGCTCTTCGTCTTCTACCTCTTCTTTTTTATTCTTTTTCGGGTTCGGATTTGCCTGTGCTTGTACTGCTTCAATTACCAAGCTATCTTGAAAATCTTGCAACTCCTGACGTACTTCTTTGGTTGCCGACTTTTCAGCACTTTGCTCTTTAATCTCCTTAATGGTTGCCTCAATTTTCTGATTCGCATTTTTCAACAAGTCTTTTGCTTGTACTTTCGCTGTATTAAGAATCGTTTTTTTCTCGGCATCAAGGTATTTTTTAAGAGCATTATATTGCTCTAACAATTGGTCAAGTTGGCGTTGTTTTTGGGCATTTTCCATGTTCTTATCGGCAAATACCTTTTTTTCGATCTCCAATTCCTTCACCAATTTTTCAAAATTGACTTGCTGTGTTCCTACCTTATTTTTTGCCTTATCAATCACTGCTTTAGGCAATCCAATTTTATAGGCAATTTCAATGGCAAAAGAACTTCCTGGCTTTCCGATTTCTAGTTCGTATAAAGGTTCCAGATTTTCGGCATCATAACGCATTGCTCCGTTTACCAAGCCTTTGGTTCTGTCTGCGAAGGTTTTCAGGTTGGTATAGTGGGTGTTAATTGCTCCATACGCTCCCGAGCGGTTTAAGTCTTCCAAAATACTCTCGGCAATCGCTCCCCCTAAAGAAGGTTCTGTCCCCGTTCCAAATTCATCAATCAAGAACATTGTTTTTCGATCTGATTGCAGTAAGAAGTGTTTCATGTTCGTCAAGTGCGAACTGTACGTACTTAAATCGTTTTCTAAACTTTGTTCATCACCAATATCAATAAAAATATTTCTGAAAATACCAATCGTAGAATACTCATTCATCGGTACTAACAAACCACATTGATACATATATTGCACCAATCCCAAGGTTTTGAGCGTTACCGACTTGCCACCAGCATTGGGGCCAGAAATTAGTAAAATACGATTTTCGGAATCTAATCGAGCTGATAATGGAACAACCGATTTACCTGCTTTTTTGAAGGAAGCATATAACAAAGGATGACGAGCATCTTTCCAATCAATCAGTTGCGTATTAATTGCCAATGGGGCAACGGCATCCAATTCAAGGGCATAACGAGCTTTGGAACGAACAAAATCGATGATTCCTAAGAAAGTGTAAGCACGCTTCAATACAGGCACAGCAGGACGTAAGCGAGTGGTCAACTGCATCAAAATGCGGACGATTTCTCTACGTTCTGCCGATTCCAATTCTTTGATTTCGTTATTGGCTTCTAGCACCTCGGTAGGTTCCATAAACACGGTTTTTCCCGTATCGGACTCATCGTGGACAAAACCTTTGATTTTACGTTTGTGTTCTGCCGCCAAGGGAATCACCATTCTACCCCCTCTAATCGTCAGTGAAAAGTCATCCGAAATCCAACCATTTGAACGAGCATTTTTTAGGATGCTATCTAGCTTTTTACGTAAATCATTTTCTGCCGAAATCAATTGACGACGAATCGCCTGTAATTCTGGACTCGCATTGTCTTTTAATTTTCCTCGGTCATCAATAATTTTATCCAAGGCATCCAACAACGCACGCAACTCAACCAATAAACCAGCTCCCTGAGGACTTGCTTTAGCAGATGAATCATCTCCTTCTTTGGGCATCGGTGGAGCAATGGTTTGAGCGACTAATTCTCGTAAGGTAGGGTATTGCTCTGGCTCTTTATTATCAAAAAAACGAAGACATTCCTGAATGGTACGGAGCGATAATTTTACATCGTAGAACTCTTCTTCCGACAAAAATGCCCCTTCAATGGCAGCCTTAGCCAACTGTTGCGTAACGTCCAAGTAATTTTGAGAGGGGAAAGCCTGCGGCTCATAAGCCATAATATCTTTCATCTCTGCTACTTGACGTACCATCTTCTGAACTAAATCGTAATTATCTGAAAAACGAATTTTGTTCACAAAAGCCCTTCCTAAAGGACTCACACAGAGTTCGTTTAAGCGTTCACGGATTTTATCAAATCCGAGTTTCTGTTCTATATTTTGTGGGTATAACATAAGCTATCTAACAGGAAAAGGAGGCATTTCGTTTCCTCAAAACTATTCCTAAGTTTATTAATCGTATGGGTGGGCATTTCTTTTAGAAACGAACCCTTATTTTTTTGTAAATAGATATTTGACTCTCTCTCAAATAAACATCGAAAATCGTACAAAGTTCTACTGTTTTTCTGGAAAATAAAATTACTGACACGTAATAAGTAAGGATTCATTTGAATGACGTTATTTCTAGCATTCATCAATAGCTATTAATTGTCTAAGCAAGTATCTTATCTTTATTTTTTTATTACATTTAGTAGATAAAATATAATTTAAAAATTTACTACGATGAAACGTCTCTCTCTTATCTTCCTACTATGCAGCTTTACTTCTTTTTTGAATGCTCAAACTATTTTTCATACAGAAGACATTCGCAATTTTTATATAGCGTTTGATAGTATTCAAACCAGCAATGACTACACGAAACAGCAGTATTTTGTACAAACGCTTTATTTAGACAAGGCTAGTTTTGGCCTAACTTATGCCATTAACACTTCTCTTGAAAATGAGAAAAAAGCAACAGCTACTGATTGGTTGGCTATGATGCTCAAGGCAAAGGATAACTTCGTCCAAATTCGCCCTTACTTCAATAACCTTGAAAGTCAAAAGAAACTACTTGAAACAAAATTTGCGTACTTTAAAAGCATTTACCCCGAATTCAAAGAAGGAGAGGTTTTTTTGACAATGGGTCTAGGTATGTTTGGAGGCAGGATTTCTGGAAATAATTTAATTATTGGCTGTGAGTTAGTGGCCAAAGAAACACCAGACTGGGCTGTAAGTATTGTCTTGCATGAATACGTTCATACCATGCAGCATATCTACAATGATGCTTTACTGGCCCATTCAATTATGGAAGGAACAGCCGATTTTGTGGCGGAGGTAGTCAACCAAAAAAGCCTTGTATCAACGTATCCTAATGGCTATATTGATTTTGGATTCAAACATGACCAACAGGTTTGGAACGAATATAAAAAATACATCGGTTCAATTCAGAAAGGAAAGTTTTTTAACTGGATATATGGTTCAATTGGAGTGGAAATTGATGGTGTCAAAATGAAGGACTTGGGGTATTATCTAGGATACCGCTTTTGCAAAGCTTATTATGAAAGAGCGATTGATAAAAAAGCGGCCTTGAAAGAATTAATCCAGAACGATTTGAGTTCGAACGAAAAGGCAAAAGCATTTCTTCTAAAGTCAGGCTACGTTCCTAAAAAAGACCTAAAATTTATTCAAAATTTACGCTTTGAACCCCTTAGTCTCCGAAATAAAAATCTAAAAATGAGGGTTTATGGATATACCCTTACAACTAAAGATGTTGTTTTTACCTTTGATTTACCCTCTTTTATTGACCAAAATACGGTAAAGTTCATCACTGTCGCAGGCTCTTTTAATGGCTGGAATCCAACTAATACAGCCTACCAACTCGTTTTAACCAAAGACAGAACCTATCAATTACGTATTCCTAAAAATGCTTTTGGTAAAGATAAAAAGCATGAATTCAAATTTGTGATTAACGGCGATAGTTGGCAATCTCCGCCAGAGGATGCCTTAAATATTGCCTCAGGAGACTCCAACCTTACGCTGACTTTACCCTAAAAAATGCTCTCCCATTTTCTGGAAATAAAATATTTTTCAACTATATCGTACACGATATAAATATTTTCGCTACATTTGTATCGCAAACGACATAAATAAACTAATTATACAAACATCAACACAATGAACGCATTATATAAAGCAGAAGTAACTGCCACAGGAGGAAGAAATGGTCACGTAGAAAGTACAGACGGCGTAATCAATATGGACGTTCGTATGCCTAAAGAATTAGGAGGTGCTGGCGGAGCTTACACCAATCCAGAACAATTATTTGCAGCAGGCTATGCCGCTTGTTTTGATTCTGCATTAAATTTAGTTGCACGTCAATTAAAAATTAATGTGAAGGACACCAAAGTAACAGCTCAAGTAGGCATTGGTCAATTACCTGATGGCGGTTTTGGGTTAAGTGCATCCCTTAGCGTACATATTCCAAATGTGGAGCAAGAAGTTGCACAACAATTAATTGAACAGGCACATAAAGTATGTCCTTATTCAAACGCAACTCGTGGCAACATCGAAGTAAGTCTTCAATTAGTCTAAAAGGTATCAAGTTCAAAAGGGACTTATGTTCAAAGCTTTTGGCAAAAAATCATTAAAAATACACTTCACCAATTATATATAGCTTTGGATGTAGCCCGTAATAAGGCTACATCTTAAAGTCAAAACACAAACATTTACACACGAAACTCATGGACTTAATTGAACGTTTGGAATGGCGTTATGCCGCCAAAAAAATGAATGGCAACGTTGTTCCACAAGAAAAAGTAGATCGTATTATTGAGGCTGCACGCCTTGCCCCTACTTCTAGCGGATTACAACCTTTTGAGATTTTAGTAATTACGAATCCAGAAGTAAAAGAGAAAATCAAAACGATTGCTTGGAATCAACCACAAATTACTGACTGCTCTCATTTGTTAGTTTTTGCTGCTTGGGATACCTACACAGCAGAACGCATCAATGAGATGTTTGATTTGACTAACGAAATCCGTGGATTCAAAAACGAAGGATGGGAAAATTACCGCCAGATGTTGTTGAACTCGTACCCACAAAGAAGTGCAGAGGAAAATTTCACCCACGCTGCCAAACAAGCTTATATTGGCTTTGCGATGTCTATTGCGGCTGCGGCTTTTGAGGAAGTAGATGCGACTCCTATTGAAGGATTTGACCCGAAAGCTTTAGACGAAATTCTGGATTTACAATCGGTACATCTTAAAAGTGTTGTCTTACTTCCAATCGGATACCGTGACGTATCAAACGACTGGTTGGTAAACTTACCGAAAGTGAGAAAAAGCCTTGATAAATTTGTAACAGAAATCAAGTAGGTAAAAGTCTCTCCTAAAAGTTTTTATCCTTTTGCGAAGACCCTTATCTTCGCAAAAGGATTTTAATTGAATGCCCAATGAACGAACAACTCTTACTCCAAAATCAGCTTTGTTTTCCTCTCTATGCAGCTTCTAGGCTCGTTATTAGAGCCTATCAACCTTTTTTGGATGAATTGGGAATCACCTATCCACAATATTTAGTCATGATGGTATTATGGGAGAAAGACGAAATAACGGTTAATGAAATCGTAGATAGACTTCTATTACAAACCAATACCGTTACACCTATGCTTCAACGGATGGAAAAAATGGGTTTGATAGAACGTCGTAAAGCAGAAAAGGATAAGCGAGAGGTCATTATTATCCTAACAACTAAAGGAAAAGCAATGCAAGCTCAAGCAAACGATATTCCCCAAAAGCTCGTTGCAACCTTACACCGCCAATCATCAGAAGCTGTTGATGTACAAAAATTAGAAGAAATGAAAGGATGGCTTTACGCCCTTATTCATGCGAATAAAGACTTATAATACAAATATCCATAGTATAAGTCAGCTACCTACTCCAATAAAAACAATAAAATATAAATACAGTTATATTTTCTAGCAATAGAAATGTAGTAGAACTTTCCGATTCTTCTGAACTTTGCATATCCATTAACCATTTTAACAAAATCCCTCGTTTCCCCTATCTTTGGGGTAACTAGATGGCGTGCCTTCAAACGAGATATGTCAAACTTAAGACTTAAAGTTTCTCTTTTCATTAACTATTTCTTATTTGCTATTTTATTAAATAGTGTAGGAACTGTTATTTTACAAGTCCAAAATACATATCATGTTTCAGCCTCATCGGCAGGTATTCTTGAAGCATTTAAGGATTTAAGTATTGCTTGTATGTCCTTTTTAGTAGCCTCTTATTTACGTAAGCTTGGTTACAAAAATGCGATGTTAATTGCACTAGCAGGTGTAACATTAGCTTGCTTAGCTATGCCTAGCATTAACACGTTTTGGATGACTAAGGTGCTGTTTGCTAACGTTGGAATGTCTTTTGCCTTAATTAAAGTATCTGTTTATGCTACTTTAGGATTAATAACCAACGATAAAAGCGAACATATTAGTTTGATGAATTTCATCGAATCCTTTTTTATGATTGGAATCCTTTTGGGATATTTCATTTTTAGTGGATTTGTTGATGACCATAATCTAAGTTCTAGTAGCTGGCTACACGTTTACTATCTGTTAGCGGGTATGTCAACATTAGCTTTTGTCCTACTACTGAGTACAACATTACCTACCACTTCTTCAACCAATAATCAATCGCCTAGTAGTGATTCACAAGGTTTTATAGCCATGTTTCAATTGGCTATAAAACCCGTGGTATTAATTTTCATTGCAAGTGCCTTTATCTATGTGCTTATTGAGCAAAGTATCATGAGTTGGTTGCCTACCTTCAACAGTAAAGTATTGCATTTACCTACGACGTTGAGTATTCAGATGGCAAGTATCTTAGCAGCTTCTACTGCTCTAGGTCGTTTTATTGCAGGTATTGTGTTACGTAAAGCACCTTGGATTTTGGTTCTTAGTACCTGCATTATTTGTTCGGGACTGTTAGTTGTAGTAGCCCTTCCTTTGGCCAATACGAGTCAGTCAATCGCTATTCATGGATGGGCAGATGCCCCTATTGTGGCATTTGTATTCCCACTTATTGGCTTTTTATTAGCCCCTATATACCCAGCCATTAATTCACTAATTTTGAGTACATTACCCACAGAAAAACACGGTATGATGTCGGGCTTAATTGTAGTTTTTTCAGCACTTGGAGGTACGACAGGTTCATTTATCACTGGACATATTTTTGAAACATTCGGCGGACAAACAGCCTTTTATTTCTCTTTAATTCCAATGGTGTTATTACTTATTTGTCTGGTTCTTTTCAAGAAAAAAACATCTTCTTAGTGCCTCCTTGATAGCACTCACCATTAACCATTTTTATAATCTCATGCAAACAGTTTCTAGTATTAACCTAGCTCTTGAAGTTCAAGAGCTATTCGTTGCTATACAGCTTAGTAACATTTTTGCTGATTCCAAAACTTTCAACGACTGTATTCCTAAGATAGACACGAGCCTTATTCTCCGTCATTATCA
The DNA here is from genome assembly GCA_023255485.1 of Flectobacillus sp. Taxonomy (GTDB): domain Bacteria; phylum Bacteroidota; class Bacteroidia; order Cytophagales; family Spirosomataceae; genus JALRIJ01. The sequence goes on along the minus strand of JALRIJ010000053.1, from coordinate 4,553 downwards.
TGCTGAGAAAGAGCTAGAAGGCTTTGAGTTAGCAACCTTTGTACATACCTATTTTCAATTGCCTGTTAGTACTACTTCTGATTATCAGAGTGATACCAACAAGGACATTGAAGAGCACCTCCATTCTCTATGGGATGTTTTAACCAAAGAACCCAACCAAACTCATAGTTCTTGCATTCCATTGCCTCATCCATATATTGTACCAGGAGGACGATTCCAAGAAATTTATTATTGGGATAGTTATTTTACCATGTTAGGCTTACAAGTAAGCAAGCGTAGCGATTTAGTAGAATCGATGGTTAACAATTTTGCTCATTTAATTGACAATATTGGACACATTCCGAATGGTAACCGTAGTTATTACGAAAGTCGCTCTCAGCCTCCTTTTTTTGCATTAATGCTCGATATTCTTGCGGAAGACAGAAGCAAAGTATTCGTTTACAGCAATTATCAAGATATTTTAAAGAAAGAATATAACTTTTGGATGAATAATTTAAAACAATTATCTAACACCGAAGTTAATGCTAGTAGAAGAGTAGTAAAACTTCAGGATGGAACTATCCTAAATCGTTATTGGGACGATTGTGATAGTCCTAGGCCAGAAGCTTACAAAGAAGATATTGAGGTAGCCCATCAAGCACCTGAAAGAAAAGCAAGTGATGTTTATCGTGACATACGAGCAGCAGCTGAATCTGGTTGGGATTTTTCGGGAAGATGGCTAGCAGATGGAAATCGTTTATCAAGTATCCAAACAACTTCGTTACTTCCCGTTGATTTGAATTGTTTGCTATTATATATGGAAGAAAAACTTCTTGATATAGCTCAATTCAGTAATGATTTGACCGCCATCAATCATTACACACTAGCAATTGCACAGCGAAAAAAAGGGATTCAACTGTATTGTTGGGATGAAGAGAACGGTTTCTATTTCGACTACAACTTTCAAACACAAGAAAGGAGTACAACTGTTTCTTTGGCAGGTGTTTTCCCTTTATTTTTTGAACTAGCGACTCCAGCACAAGCCTCAAAAGTTGCCCAAAACTTAGAGGATAATTTCTTAAAAGCAGGAGGGCTAGTTACAACACTCAACGAAACGGGTCAACAATGGGATTCGCCTAACGGCTGGGCTCCTTTACAATGGATGGCTTACAAAGGATTACTCAATTATGGTTTTAACGCTTTAGCTAACGAGGTAAAAAAACGTTGGATATCCCTAAACCGCAAAGTATATCAAGAAACGGGTAAAATGACCGAAAAATACAATGTTCTTGATTCTACTAAATCAGGAGGTGGCGGAGAATACCCCAATCAAGATGGCTTTGGTTGGAGTAATGGTGTTCTCCTTAAATTCCTCCAATAATGATTTTCCCTACCCCCTTCCCACAAAATCATTGAAAGTCTAATTTATAGGCATCATATTGAGTCATCTAAGTCATTTTGACGATAACTAGGTGATTCAATATGCTTTGCTCTTCTTAAAATTAGCTTAAAATACACTAATCGTATTTGCTTCTTCCAATTTTGTATGCATTATTGCATTCAAATCGAACTCAATGAAACACCACTTAATCCACAAATTCCATATAGAAGTAATCTCTTGGGTGTTTAGAGCTTATTTCGACTATCAATGTCGTACAAGTCAATGAAAAAACTACTTATTTTTGCCACTTGCATGGTACTCGGAGTAAATGTATATGCTCAGAAAAAGAAAAAGCCAGCCACTAAAACCAAAACAACTATTGACTCTACTCAATTATTGAATAAAACGCAGTTAAAAGCAGGTATTCAAGAAGCCAAAGATGTAGTAGAGGCAAGTTTATCAAGTAAGGATTTAGTAGCAAATCAAAATGGAGAAAAACGTTATTATGATAGTTACCCTATTTCGATGAAAGCGGGAGAAGAACTATTTATTGAGCATTCATCCAGTAATTTTAGAGTTATGTTAGGATTCAAAAATCCTGATAAAAAAGTACCGACAGAATTCAGCTACGACTCGCAAGCATTCAGTGGTCAGAGCTTCAATAAGTTTCACTATGTAGCCCCTACAACAGGAACCTATACGCTTCTTGCTACGTCTATGGATGCAGGGCAAGTTGGGAAGTACCGCATTCAAAAAACGCTCATTACATCAGGTGCAATCGAAGCTCAATTAGACCCAGAGTTCAGCAAACGTTTCAAAACCCTAGTAGCTTCAAAGAAAAATAATTTCAAAGACATTACGGGCGAAAAGGTTAAGAAAGACAAAAAAGACAAAGCCGTTCAACAAGAACGCTATACTACGAAATTTGAATTGATAACAGGAAAGCCAGCCAGCTTAATTGTTGATAATGGAGGACAAACTGCAAACTTCAAAAGCACTATTTTTGAAGGAGATAATCAGGATGATGCAAAAGCCTATTTTTCAGGCTTAGTGAAACAGCTTCAAGTATTAACTCGCAACTGGACAGAACAGCCAGGGTCAGATATGAGTTATAGTGCTTCCACTGATACCGATATCATTTCCTTAAGCATTACCTCAAGCGAAGATAAAAAGAAGAAAAAAACACTTTGGCAAGTTGTTTTTGCTTATAACTAAAGTGAACTTATTATTTTAGTAATTATAGACACTATTTAAAAAACCTGTTTCGTTCTTTTTCTAAAAAGATTGAAACAGGTTTTTTATTATCGTTATTTTGCACTAAAATAATCTTAGCTACCGATTCAAAACAAAAGACACAAATGTTCAAGAAAATCATGATTGCCTCCATGCTTTTTAGTCCAATTACAGGAATACTTAGCAGTAGTTCAGCATTTGCTCAACAACCTACTAATAAAGGGGTTAATTTCAGAAAAGTAGATGAAATCAAGCAGTTGTTCGAGTTAGCTAAAAAGCAACATAAAAACGTATTTATTGAAGCTTTTTCTCCAACTTGCCATCACTGTGAAGCTTACATTCCGACCTTTCAAAAAGCAGAGGTAGGCGACTATTACAATGCTAATTTTATCAGCTATAAACTAGATGTTAGTCAGGCCAAATATGTTGCATTCTTAAATAAGAAAAACATCTGGATTGCGGCAACCCCTACTCTTCTCTTCTTTGATGCAGATGAAAATTTACTTCACATCACACCAGCAGGAGATGAAACGAATAGTGCCAAAGGACTTATCACTTTTGCTCAAACTGCTCTCAATCCAACAGAACGTACAAGTAACTACAAAAACATTTACCAAAGCGGCAATCGTCAACCAGCCTTTCTTTACAATTATGCTTATACGGCAAGAATGATGCGTGACACCACAGATAATATTGCTGCTATCAATGAATATGCAAAACAGCTTCCTGAGAGCCAATATGGAGATAATATTAACTTTTTAATTTTACAGAAAATAGTCATGGATGATGAGAATCCCTTATTCAAATACATGATGAATCATTTAGATGACTACAATAAAAAGAATGACCCTAAACTGGTAAAACAAACAGCCGAAAACATCATCATGTTTTCACTTTATAGTTCGAGAGGAGCTAAGTTTTCGGAAGAAAAAAGGAATGAAATGAAAGCTAACTTACGAAAGTTAGGTATTGAGGAGAAGTCTATTATTGGTCGTTTTGCGGTTTCTGATGTTAATTTTTACCTAGAACAAAAGCAAGAAGATAAAGTCATAAGCACACTAAAATCTTTCTATGATGGCAAGAATATCCCTTCTGCCGACCTTGACTTTTGGTGTAAGTTATTCAAATCAAGAAATGTAAGTTCGTCTCTCATGAATGTATTAGGAACTTGTAAATAATAAAAAAGCCACCCTATTGAGGTGGCTTTTTTATGTACTACTCGCAAAATTTTATTTACTCCCTGTAAATATGAATTTTTAAATATCCAGCCGAATTCGACTGGATATTTATTACTTACTGTCCTTTTTTGACTTTCTTAATTGTGTAAGGAGCACATAGCTGTTTCGGACAATCCGATACAATATAACCACCATCTACGTATTTAACATTTCTATTAGGGTCTCCGTATGGCAATACTGTATCAATTATATAAACGCCTGTTTTTCCTGTAGTAGGATCCACGTCACTATCCTTCGTATCATCTGTACCTGCATTTACAGCCGTAGTCGATTTATTTGTTGGCGGTACAATTAATACTTGGTACGAACCAGTTAATAAACTATCAAATAAATAACGACCATTTGCATTTGTCAATAACGTATCAACAGGTATCCACGACTGAACATCATTAATGTCTGTTGCTAGTTCATAAAGTACGACTTTAACATTTGGCAACGCTGCATCTCCAAAATCTTGAATACCATTTTGGTTATTATCACAGAACGTATAACCTTCTAATGAACCATATCTCGTTATCAAGCTATCCGTATCAAGTACTAAACCAGCATCTACCCAACGGTTATCACGTCCTGGAGAACCTTTTGGTTTTGTTGCATCAATACGCACAACATCACTAAATCCTGTTTCCATGTCTGCGTCACTGTCTAGCTTAACACCCCATGTAATTGGGTTTTTGTAAGTAAAGGTTGTATCACCGCCTGGTACAAACTGCACTTGATAG
>JALRIJ010000539.1 GCA_023255485.1 Flectobacillus sp. | reverse complement strand
GAAGGAAAAGCATACAGCAGATAGCGTGTGCCAGGTGAGAAAGCCCCGTTTCACTGTCGTTAATGGATTCCGTCCTATAAGCGATCAGGTGACGCATTGCTGCATTCCAGTATCGCTCATCAGCGTTATCCACGTACTTCCAGTTGTTCGGGGCATATTTTTGGGAGCCGAATTCTAGCACCTTAACAACCTCTTGTAAAGCCCCAAATGGCATTAAACTCCAATTTAATTTACCATTGTCATATTTGAGTCCTTTAGTTTTAACTTCTGGTAAACTCAAAGAAGCCATGTACTCTTCAATTTCTTTAGTCGTTGGTTTCATTAGTTGAATACTTTCGTTGTAAATACTCAATACTGAGCATCATTTCATCAAAGTGACCGTCTTGTACATCATTCAGTACAACTAAGCCACGCCAGTGACGGTTAGACAGTTGATCCATGTATGACTCATCGTGTAGGTAGTATGAACCTGCAATGATGGCACAAATAGGTTTACCGTCTGCTCGTTTACCATACGCTATTTGCTTGCCTTGTTGATGTCCCGCCACACACGACATGTGGAGTTTGCTAATGATAGCAGCAGCGGTTCCAGCAGGGCGACCCATAGCACCGACAGGCCAGTAATGATTGAAACCAACACCGTTAATGAACACAGGGTGTAGAAAAGGATGTGTCTCCCAATCTTTCTCATACTCTAAATCCTTTGTTGAGATCAAACCTTCAAGCATAGGGTTATTGTTAACAGCCCTATCGATACGGTTCTCGTGGTTACCTAAGGTCAAGACCATCCGAGGCTTATACACCTTATGTTTGGCCTCTTTCTGATTCTTCTGAAGCTCTTTGAGAGGATCTAGGAGCATCTTCATGCCTTCCTTAGCAGCTTCAATGTCCTTTTGGTAACGAAGACCTTCAAAGTACTTAGACCCTTTGACGTCATGGCTAGAGAGACTAGGCATATCAGCGTGGTCTCCTAAATGCACAACAACGTCAGGACGGTACTCACAGATCGCTTTACCAGCCCAAGTAAGATGCTCCATTGAAACACCTTCTTTGACCTGAGTGTCTGGGATTACTAAGATTCTCATGTATTATTCCTCAAAACTTGAAGGAGAATA
>JALRIJ010000538.1 GCA_023255485.1 Flectobacillus sp. | reverse complement strand
CAAAGGACATTTGTATCATTTGGCGACTTACTTGCATGGGCACGAAGAAGGCCCTCAAAAAATGTGGTATGATAACGGCAAAATACGAGCCAATTATGTCATTGTTCAGGGGAAAAGATATGGATTATTAGGCACTAAAAACTGTAAAAATGTATCGGATAGTATTTTTGTTGTTAAGTAGCTGGTTCGTAATGGCTTGTGCCGAACAAGATTCGAGCACCATGCAATTACCCTACTATAACGAACCTGATTTTACGCCTGTTTTTATCAAGAATAAAGCAGAAGTAGCTTCCAAAATTGTACATACCATCGGTGATTTTTCCTTTCTGAATCAGGACAGTACCTTGATTTCACAGCAAGACATCGAAGGGAAAATTCATGTGGCAAATTTTATCTTTACATCATGTGGTAGCATTTGTCCAACCATGACTCGCAATCTCAAAATGGTAAGCGACAGCCTCAAGGACGAAAAAGACATCTGTTTCTTGTCCTATTCGGTAACGCCGTGGATTGATAAACCCTATGTGCTAAAAAACTTTAAAGCGAAGAATGCGATTGAAAACCCCAATTGGCATTTTTTAACAGGTAGTAAATCCGCTATTTATCAATTGGCAAGACAATCGTATTTTGCCGAAGAAGACCTTGGTTTTAGCAAAGACAGTACCGAGTTTCTACATACCGAACACTTTATTTTGGTAGATAAAAACAAACGAATCAGAGGAATTTACAATGGAACATTAACCTTAGAAATGCAACAGTTATTGGCGGATATAAGGATGTTGGAGGAGGAGTAGGGGGGAGATTAACGACACTCAAAACTTTTAGTAAGTTAGTCTTAACTTACAAATAAATAAAATGATTAATTGTTTGTGTACCTATTACGCTATTAGCTTAAGTTCAATAGTATTCACTCCTCTTAGAAGTTGTTTGAAATTCTTAATTTCCAAATCACTTAGTTCTTTTTTTGCCACAATCATAAATGTAGCGTTGGGCTGGTAAAGCAAGAAATAGCCTTTTTGCTCGACCACTTTACTAATATTAACCCATTTGAGTTGAGAATTGAAAGATTCTCCTTTTAGCTCAACGCCTTCCTTCGTAAAACCATAGGCGACTTGCTGCTGTA
>JALRIJ010000537.1 GCA_023255485.1 Flectobacillus sp. | reverse complement strand
GAATGGTCTCTATATCGTAACAGGAACAACAAGTTTAGGATGTACAGCACAGGATACTGTACGCTTAGTTGTAAAAGACAATCCAAGCGTACAAATCAGCGGAGACAGCTTAATGTGTGCAGGTGGTAAGGTAGTCTTGAAGGTGAATGCGATAGGCACTTACGCATGGACAGGGCCAAATGATTTTAGTTCAACAAGCGATTCTGCCGTCGTAACACAAGCAGGTGTTTATAGCGTAAGTGTAACTAACAAAGGTTGTGTGGCTACGGGTACGAAGAAAGTAAGTGTCGATAGCATTAGCGTAACAGCAACCGCTATGAAACAAGCTCTTTGTACAGGAGATACACTTCGTTTAAGTGCTTTGGCAAAAGCTGTTTCTGGAGTTAATTCGGTAAGTTGGACAAATGGCAAAGGCTTTACTTCTACGGAATTATCACCAACAGTTGCGAATGTAAGTCTGAATGAATCAGGAATTTACACGGTAACAGCCGTTTCTAAGGCAGGATGTACAGCAACTGCTAATGTTGAAGTGGTGGTAAATAGAACTCCTGTTCCAGTGATTACCGCACCAACCAAAATCTGTTTAGGCGATAGTATTCATTTATCGGTAAACGATGGTAAAGTATGGAGTTGGGCAGGAAGCAATGGATTTGTAAGTGAATTACAAAATCCAAGTTTAAAACCAACACAAGCAGGAACTTATACTTACACGGTAACAGTAGCCGAAGCAGAAGGTTGTACAGCGACAGCGAAAACGACAGTGATTGTAAATCCATTGCCAGTAGTAGAAGCGACAGGCGGAGTGATTTATATAGGAGATACTTTAACGCTTCAAGTAACAGGTGCTTCAACCTACACATGGACAGGGCCTAAAGGATACACTGCAACAGGAGCAACTCCTAAAGCTTGGAGAGGTGGAATTTATACCGTTATTGGAACTGATTCCAATGGATGCAAAGCCGTTGATACAGCAGTAGTGACAGTTCGTCCACGTATTTCGTGTAAACTTACAGTTGATTCACTTGTTGAAGTATGTAAAGAAGGTACGGTTACGGTTCAAGTTTCAGGTGCAGAGAACTATGTATGGACTGGTCCTAATAACTTCACAGCAACGGGTGATATC
>JALRIJ010000536.1 GCA_023255485.1 Flectobacillus sp. | reverse complement strand
AGAGCCTACAATGGTTTGATTCCAAGACCCCGGCATAAGTTCATTACCTTCAATCTGCTTACTGGCATTCAACCGTACACCTACTTCTCCGGTTTCAATACGAGTACAAGCACTGGTTGCTAGTGTAGCAATTACGATAGCAGATACAGACAGTGTTTTCTTCAGGTTAAGCATTTTGATTTCCTTAGTTAGAACAGAAACGTGATTACATACAAAATACATACAGCAGTAGCTGCATACAGAGAAGACTTAGCAAAGAGTTTAAACGCTTGCTTCTTTTCTTCTTTTGACATTGTGCTTAAGATACTCGATGCAGCAGCAATAGCAAAAGTAAGCACGATAAACTTGAGAATCATCAACAGCATATTGAATTACTTCTTCACAGCTTCAAACCCAGGAATCACATGCTCGTACTTCTCAACAAGATCAACAAAGCACTTGCATACAATATAGTTCAAGGTAATTGGTACGCGGATTAGCAGAACTGCAGGAGCAATCAGGATGTTACGCAGGATGGTTTTGGTTTTAGGAGTCATGTTATAGCTCGAAAGTAATTTGGATTGTGTCAATAGAACCTTCCAAACAGTCTAGTGCTTCTTCTTTTGTATCGAACAAGCCGCCACCACAACTTAGGTGTCCACTCGTTGTTGAGTAAATGTTTACCCACTTAGTTACTTGTTGTGGTTTCATGAACAGATCATTAGGATATCCCATATCACCATCAACTCTACCGTTTTGGTTAAATGAATACAAATTACCATCGATAACAGCAAGTACGTTCCTGCCGTAGATCATGGTTTTCAAGACTACAACCTCAGTAACTTCTTTACCTGTTCGGGTAACTACTTCAGCACCATTCAGTGCAGCTTCAAGATCAAAAGGCTTAAGTTTTTTTTCCATGATTACTTTCCTTGTTTTTCAATTCGCTCAAGTTTATTCGCAGCACTAAGCAATGCAAACGCTAGTTTCTTTGCTCGTTTAGAGTCAAGGTAAGTAGTCTTGATAATACCATGTTCTAGCTCTAGCTCAATGTCTTTGTAGAGCTTATCCTGAAGAACTACCCCGAAGTCCTTGCAGTTACGAGTACGGAGTTGAACAAAGTTATATTTACCTGTTTTATGTG